>NZ_CATNHG010000072.1:0-76518 GCF_950097965.1 Bacillus sp. T2.9-1 | reverse complement strand
TCTGTTGTAAACTGATTCATAGGGAAGACCTCTTTTCTAGGATTGGTTGTGGTGACTTAATTCTACCAAGAGAAGGTCTTCCTTTTTACATGGAAATTTTCATTTACACAAAATATTTTATACTCTCTACCTTATTGTTGGAGAATTTATATTAGAAGAATAATTTTTTAATGGAGGGTATTTTTATATTTAATTTGCTCTCCCCTTTTCCTTTTTGAAAAAGCGCATAAGGGGGTCTACTTTCATTCCTGTCTGATAAAAAGAGAAGCGGCACGAAAAGATACCGGCCGCATTCTATCCAATTAATTAAATTGAAGCAATATGGTTGATCCATCCTTTACTTTTGTACCTGGTTCTGGAGATTGTTTAATAACGGTATCCCCACTACCACTTGAATCAATTTTAAGATTAATAAACAATTCACTAATGTCTTTTTTCGTATAACCAACTAAATCCGGCACTTCGATTAATGGATTTTCCGGATATTTATATATTTTATCAATCTGGTCTTCACGAGGTTCTACGCCAAGGGCTCTTAAACTATCTCCCATAATAGCCCCAACGATTGGCGCTGCAACAGCACTACCAAATTGCACCGTTCCTTTTGGATTATCTACTGCAACATAGACGACTAATTCTGGGTCATCAGCAGGTGCAAAGCCGATAAAGGAAAGGATATAGTTATTTTCTAAATATTTTCCTCCTGATGCTTTTTGGGCAGTTCCTGTTTTCCCGCCAACTCGATATCCTTCCACAAAAGCTTTACCTCCAGAACCTTTTGCAACAACGTTTTCTAATGCTCTTCTCACTTCTTTTGACGTTTCCTCTGAAATAACCTTTCTTTTTGCAACAGGCTCTTTCTCCATAATGACGTCCCCTGTAGCTGGATCAATTAACTCCTTTGCTACATATGGAGTATACAAAGTTCCGCCATTAATTGCTGCTGATAACGCTGTTACTTGCTGAATTGGCGTTACAGCAACCCCTTGCCCAAACGCTGTAGTTGCTTGCTCAACTGGCCCTACCCTATCCATGTTAAACAAGATTCCTTTTGACTCTCCTTGTAAATCAATGCCCGTTTTCTGTCCGAATCCAAAATCGCGAATATATTGAAAAAGTGTATCTTTTCCAAGACGTTCCCCTAATTCCACAAAGCCAGGGTTACAGGAGTTTTGAACGACTTCTAAGAATGTTTGCGAACCGTGACCACCTCGCTTCCAGCATTTCAACTTCGCTCCACCAACTTCTGCGTAGCCTTTATCATAAAAAGTATCCTTGTCTAAATCTACTTTTCCTTCTTCAAGTGCAGCTGCCAGTGTAATAATCTTGAATGTGGATCCTGGTTCATACGAACTCCAAATAGGTAAATTTCGATTATAGACAGTAGAATCTACGTTTTGGAAGTCTGCAGGGTCAAATCCAGGGCGACTAGACATCGCCAATACCTCTCCGGTTTTCGGATTCATCGCAAGTGCAATAATCGATTCAGGAGAATACGTTTGCTCAGCAATATCCAATTCCCTTTCTACAATCGTTTGGATCCTTGTATCAATTGTAAGCACTAAATCATTTCCATTGACTGGTGCCTCATAAGCATCCGCCATATCATTCATTCTTTGTCCTTTTGCATCAGAGTAATATTGAACAGATCCTTTTTTTCCCTTTAACTCATCATCATATTCTAGTTCCAAACCAATTAGCCCCTGATTATCAATACCCGCAAACCCCAACACATGGGATAAGTAATTTCCGAACGGGTATGATCGCTTGGAATCCTCTCCAATATAGACACCATCTATATCAAGCGCTCGAACTTTTTTCGCTTTTTCATGCGTAATTTTCCTTCCTTCTTTTAAACGAACACTCATCTCCTTTTGAATAATCTGCTTATAGACAGATTCCTTATCCGCTTCCAATACTGCCGCAAGCTTATCCGCTGTGCCCGCTGGATCTTTAATTTGGCGTGGTACTATATAAACCGTTGGCGCACTGACATTTGTTGCAAGCGCTATTCCATTGCGATCCAAAATTTCTCCCCGCTGTGGCTCAAAAGCAATTTGTCGACTCCATAAATTTTTCGCTTTCGTTGTAAGCTCGTCCCCCAGAAAAAATTGAACATAAGCTAATCTTGCATCAATAATAAGAAAAATTATTATCCCAGCAACTAATGCTATCAATAATCGTTTCCGAACGGTTACGTTTGAAACCCGCATACAGATGGAACCCCCTTTTATACTAGCTCGATTAAAATAAATATATGCTTGTACGAAAAGGAATAGAACGTAGAGTATTTGTTGGGGGATAGGGGTGTTGAGTGGGGTGGGGATGTTTTAGGATATCTTGACTTAATTAGGGGTTTGCTTTTTTTGATGAACGCTGGTTACTTTTGCGCTTCTAGGAATTTTGGTTTTCATTTCATTGATGAACGCTACTTTCTCTTGCGCTTTCGGGAATTTTGGTTTTCATTTCATTGATGAACGCTACTTTCTCTTGCGCTTTCGGGAATTTTGGTTTTCATCCCCCTAATGAACACCACTTCTCACATCTTCTTTGAATAACGGTTTTCACACCTTTTATAAAGAATCCTTCACTCATAATACGCCCATTGATGCACTCCAATAAGTGTATATTGCTTATCTAATATTCTCTTAATTCTTCGCATCTCTCCTGAAATCAGGCACCATTCATACATTTCTTTTGTCGTTATCTTTCTTTCTGGAAAAAGCAGCTTAAACTCTTCTACACTTCGTAAAACCGCTTCCTCCAAGCTTTCTGTATTTCCACATGCATCACATTTTATGATCGATCGTTCTGTTGAAACGGTCAATGAGTTACATTTATCACAAAGGATTCCTTTCTTAAGTTCATCAAAATTATAACTTGGAAGTCTTCGGTAAGGTGATTCGTCCATATGGAGAGCAATCAGCTTTCCGCTAAGTCAATATGCTGTTTATTTACTTTTGTTATATTTTTTTCTAATGATTTAATGTAACGATTTAATGGAGTAGGGTAAAGACAAGGCAAATAAAAAGGAGCTTGATGTAAGGTGAATTCGGGGTTTACAAATACAACATGAGGTATAATTGGAATGGACTAGCCAAGCTGATGAATTAGTTGTCTTAAGGAAGACTCTGTTCGTTTTAATTGAGTAATAGGATTTTTCATTTCCATTTTATTATAACGCTTATAGAATCGATCCTTTTCATAGTAAAAATCTCCTTCATAGTTCTTAATTTCATAGAGATGAAGTGCTTCTCCTTCGATCAGTATAGTATCAACTTGAAATGTTGTTTGGTTCGATTGCAGTAATAAATCATTTAATATAACATAATCTTCCGTGAATTTTCCGAGTAATGTATCAAATTTTCGCTCTCCTTCCCAGCCTTTTATTTGATTAGTGTATTTCCGCTTCCTTTCCTCTGATAATTCCATCCGACTATTCAATGATTTTAACATAGCTAATTCTGGCGGTTTCTGTCTCTGCTTGTACAAATTTTATCCCTCCTGTTATTCTTTAGAGTGTAAAAACAACTCTTGTTTTTTAGTATACTATACCTTTTCCTACTCTACTAAAAAAAGCCCCACCACATCCCAAAAAATGTAGTGAAGCTTCCTCTCTTATTCCGGTTCCTTTAACTTAACCGTTAACGTATCATTTTCTTTTACCTTTGAACCTGCCTTTATGCTTTGGGAAGATACGTACCCGCTTCCTGAGCTTTCCAGCTTTAATTTATTTAGGTCTGCTACTTTTAAAACATCTCGTAAAGACCAGCCCTTCATATTAGGGACTGTTTCATTACCATTTGTTTTTAAGATTACCTTTTCCCCTTTTAGATAGGTTTCGCCTTTATCAGGAAGCTGTCCTTCAACTGTTTTACCTTCTCCGATAATAATAGCATTTAGGCCTTTATCTTTCAGGACTTTCTTTGCTTCTTCTGCAGTCATTCCACTTAAATTTGGAATTTCAATCGGATCAGAAACTTTTTCTTCCGTTGGAACAATATCCATATATTGAAGACTACTCTTCATAACAGAAGTAAAAATTTCTGCAACAGGCTCAGAACCCACTTCTGTATCTTTAAGTTCTGGCTGCTGTACAGCTACATACATAATCAATTCTGGATCATCTTTCGGAGCCATTCCTAAAAAGGAAAAAATATAATTTTCCTTGCCAGTTAGATAACCGCCACCGCTTTTAGGAATTTGTGCCGTTCCAGTTTTACCAGCAACAGAATATCCATCAATATCGAATTTTTTGTATCCTGTTCCCTTAGGACTAGTTATTACCGTTTCAAGAATATCACGCACCTCTTTTGCCGTTTCAGCAGAAATAGGAGTTCCCGTTACTTCTGTCTTGCCTTTTTTAATAATCTCGCCTGTATTTGGATCTTTGATTTGCTCGATTACGTACGGCCTCACCATTTTCCCATCGTTAGCAACAGCAGTGGCTGCTTGAATTTGTTGAATCGGTGTTAATGCTGTTCCTTGCCCAAAAGCCGTCGTGATTTTTTCAATTGGCCAGTTAAAAACAATGGAACTATTCGCTTCTCTTGGTAAATCAATACCTGTCGGCTGATCTAAACCAAATTTCGTCAAATATTCCCTAAACGTATCAAACCCTATTTTTTCTTTAGCAAGTTTTGCGAAGGCTACATTGGAAGATCGTTGAACCCCTTCCAAATAAGAAATAGGGCCCCAACCAACACCACCATTATGATCGCCAATTCCCTCATATCTACCTGACTTGTATTCTTCATTAGGTTTAAATACTCCTTCTTCCACAGCAGCTGCCAAAGTAAATATTTTCATTGTAGAACCTGGTTCATAATTGGTTTCAATTGCTTCATTATGCCAAGAATCTGTAATTCCATCCCTTGTTTCAGGATCAAAAGATGGTCTTTGACTCATCGCTAAAATTTCTCCTGTTTTCGGATTAGCTACAATTGCAATCATTTTCGCAGGATTATATTGATCATCCACTTTATTCATTGTATCTTCTAAAAAGGATTGAATTTTCTTATCAAGGGTCAAATAAACATCATCCCCATTTTTTGCAGGCTCAATTTTGTCCTTACTGTTTGGTAAAATATATCCCCAAATATCTTTGCTATACTCCATGCTGCCATCCGTACCTGTTAACAAATTGTTTAGACTTTCTTCAATGCCAAGCCTACCGGTTTCTTTGCCATCTGATTCTTCTAAATAGCCAATTACATGGGAAGCAAAAATCCCATTCGGATAAAATCGTTTTTTGCCTTCAACGATTTGTATGCCAGGGAGGTTCAAATCTTCAATTTTCTTTTTGGTTTCATAGGAGAGGTCTTTACCAGCATTCCCAAATTCCACTTGCTTGGCGTCCTCTTTTGTTAAAATTCTATAAATCTCTGATTCTTCTAAATCAATATATTTAGCTAGCTCTCTAGCCGTCTTTTCTGGATCATCCACATGAACCTTTTTGTCTAAATTCTTACTTAATGAGGCGTCTGTTACAGCCACTAGCTTATAGGAAACAGCATCTTCTGCAATCACTTCGCCATTACGGTCTAAAATACTGCCTCTTGATGCTTCTAACACACGAGATGTATTATGTTTTTTTTCTGCTTGAGCAGCTAGCTCAACTCCTGATACTTCTCCTGTTGCCTGAATATAAACAAAGCGAATAACTAAAACAAAAAAGAGCAGACAAAATAAAATAAATAGGATGGCTGCTCCAAAATTAATATTAGGCTGCTTTCGAATCATTGCTTAATGCACAACCTTTACATTATCTTTACTAAAATCAAGTCCTAATTTACTAGCTACTTCGCGTAAACGCTCAAAGCTGCTTAATTCCTTTACTTGTGTGTCTAATTCCTTATTGGACTTTTCAATAGAATTAATGGAGCTTTGTGTCACTTGAATTTCTTTATTCACTTGATAAATTTCACTTTGATTGCTGACAATTTTCACACCGCCAAAACAAATAATCGCTATAAAGGCAATTCCTAAAACTTTCTCTCCAGGAGATAATAATGATTTTGTTTGTTTAATGACCTTTTTAACCGACTGTTTTTCCTCTTGATGCTGATACTGATCCTGTTGAATTTTTCTAGCTAAATTACTCATTTAATTACCTCCTGCATACATGGATTATTGTTTTTCAGCAACACGTAATTTTGCTGATCTCGCTCTGTTATTAAATTCCAATTCTTCCTCTGATGGAGTAATTGGCTTTCTCGTAATTAATTTCAATTCTGGTTTAAATTCATCTGGAATAATTGGAAGTCCTGGCGGCAATGGCGGCAGGTCGCTCGCTTTTTTAAATGTCGACTTACAGATTCTGTCTTCAAGGGAATGAAAAGTGATAACACTAATTCTTCCGCCTGGATTTAATAACTTCATTGCTTGCTCTAACGATGATTCAAATACACCTAGTTCATCATTAACCGCAATCCGTATTGCTTGAAATACTCTTTTTGCAGGATGTCCACCTTTTCTTCTTGCAGGTGCTGGAATTGCCTCTTTTATTAATTCAACCAGCTCTCCTGTCGTTTCGATTGGCTTACTTTCTCTTGCTGCCTCAATTTTTCTTGCAATTTGCTTAGAGAATTTCTCCTCGCCATAACGAAAGAATATTTTAACTAACGATTCATACGACCATGAATTAACGACATCATATGCAGTAACATCTGCTTCATTATCCATGCGCATATCAAGTGGCGCATCATGATGATAGCTGAACCCACGCTCAGGAGTATCCAATTGAGGAGAAGAAACACCTAGATCATATAGAACGCCATCAACATGGGTAATTCCTAAATGATGAATCTCTTCTTCCAAATAGCGAAAATTACTTTTGACAATTGTTAACCTGTCCTTGTAAGGAGCTAATTTCTCTTCTGCATTTTTTATAGCTACTTCATCTTGATCGAACGCTATTAATCTTCCACTCCCTGATAATCTCGAAAGAATTAACTCGCTATGCCCAGCTCCACCTAATGTACAATCTACATAGATTCCATCCGGCTTAATGTTAAGGGCATCGACCGCTTCATTGAGTAAAACTGTTGTATGATTAAACATGAATCCACACCTGTCTATAAATTTTCTTGTAAGTAATAATTAGTATGTACATGATGATAAAAATTAAATATCGAATCCAATCATATTCTCTGCAATTTCTCCAAAAGAATCCTCTGATTCTGAAAAATAATTTCCCCACTCTTGTTTGTCCCATATTTCAATACGATTAGAAACACCTAAAATAACACATTCCTTCTCTAACTGTGCATATTGAAACAGGGGCGTTGCAATATTTATGCGTCCTTGTTTGTCAATTTCGCATTCTGTTGCTCCGGAAAAGAAAAAACGGGTAAATGCTCTAGCATCTTTTTTCGTTAATGGTAATTGCTTGAGCTTTTCTTCTATAATCTCCCATTCGCTAAGGGGGTAACCAAAAAGGCATCGATCGAGGCCACGGGTTAGGATAAAGGTTTCACCTAAGTTATCTCTGAATTTAGCAGGCACAATAATACGTCCTTTTGCATCGACATTATGATGATATTCCCCCATAAACATACCCTTGTCCCCCACTTTCTAACCTCAATGTACCACAATCCCCCACTTTCCTCCACTATTAAATTTAATTCTAGCTATTTTGTTTATTTCCTGCAACAAAATTAATAATTTTGAAAAGACCGACAAAGCTTATTTCTACTGTTAAGAGTACATAAAAAGCTTGGCTAGAAAAAATTCTAACCAAGCTTTTTTGTATTTATCTACATTTTATTATTCTTAATCCATGGAGGCTTTATAGAAAAGGATCATTTACTTCCATAATGCTTCCTCTTCATTAGATAATTCCATTAGAAAAGGAAGTAGAACCATTACGATGATAAAGTAAGCAAGATAAATTCCAATTATTTGGTATGCTGAAATATTAAATAAACGGAGGAAAATAAGAAAGAGAGATAAAAAGGATACAACAACAGTTTTCTTCCGTGCTTTTTTAGAATAATACTGTTTTTGGCCACATTGAGGACAGTCTATAGCGGGATTTAAAGTAAACATCTTTTTAAAGGTTTGTTTCCAGCTCCAATCTTTGCCGCATTTTTGACAAGTTGGCATTTAATTATCACTCCTTTTTCATTCATTTTCATCATAATAAAAATAGTATACCAATCCTTCTACTATTTGGCATACTATTTTCTCTTGTTTATTTAGGCTGTTTTCGTAAAGTTTGTTGCGATTACTCGCAGCCGGAATACACTTCGCTTTCCGTGTGGCGAAGCTTAAGCCTCCTCAGCTTCGCCTCCGGGGTCTCAGACTGTCTCGCTAATCCCACAGGAGTCTTCGTGTATTCCGGCTGCTAATTGTTTCCAACTAATTCTTTTTCCTATTGAAAAAACAACAATCCTTTAGAAAACAGCCTTTATATAAAAGGAAAAACTGCATTATAATTTAATTACTTTATGGGTTCCATCAAAATCCATCGGTAATTTCATGACATCTTCAAGAAAATCAAGACCATACTTGTTTAAGAAATAAGTAATGTTCCAGACTCTCTCTTGAGGAGAACCTTCTGGTTTTAAATTTTGCTCAATGCGGCTAAACTTATTTACAATGACTTCATGCTTTAATTTAACCGAATCATTCACTTTATTCTGTAGAAACTCGATTTGACTCCTTAAAAAGTCTTCATTTTTCTCCATAAGTGGGAGTAAACCTTTATACTCGGATGTCATTTCCTGTTCAAGCAAATCGTATTTGGTTTCAATAACACCTTTTAACTCATTCAGTAATTGAGCTATCTTTTCATTTGAAACAGACTGTAAAAATTGCTCACACTTTTCTGATGTTCCATTTATCAGAATATCCTTCATCGATAATTCTAATTCTGTGATATCAGCTTCTACACTTCTCTCTAATAAAGTAATATTTAGACGAGGTACGATAGGTGGCATTTTGATCCCTAAATGCTCAAACGCTCCTTTAAGTTCCGCCCAATAAGCTATCTCTCCTGGTCCGCCTATAAACGCTAGTGTTGGAAAGAGAAGATCTTGTGTTATTGGCCTGGTAACGACATTATTGCTTAGCTTCTGAGGAAATTCACTTGCCATTTCCCTTAATTCCTCGAATGTAAAAGATACGGTTTTATCTTTTCCGATAAAACGTCCTTCTGCTTTATCGTATTGCAATAATATTCTTTCTTGCTCCCCCTCATCATAATAAAACAAGTTAGCTGGATTTTCCGCCATTTCAATAACAAGAGAATAACCGCTATCCTGCACTAGTTTTTGCTGTTCTGAAACGGCATCCGCCAACTTGTGAAATTCATTGATTTGCTTTAGAAAAATTTCTTTCTCTAGCTTACGAATTTCTTTATCACCAGAATCAACCAAAAGTAGGCCGTAATCTTTAAATAAACTCATTGTCATATAGCTAAAAAAGTCAACAATTGTCTTGGATTCGTGAACAGCTGACTGTAAAAGCTGCAATAACGGCTTAGAATGCTCTGTTTCCCCATACGATTCCACCACTGTTTCCAGCCAGTCTATACAGACCTGTTTTTCTAGTGCTATATCGGAAGCCATTCTTTTATCCAATACTCTTTGCGGAAATACAACCTTTTTCATTTTTTCCTTATCAGGTGTATAAATATGATTAATTTCCAAGTAATCATGATCCTCTCCCGCTACCCAGAAAACAGGTACAACTGGAATGCCCAATTCTTTTTCTTTCTGTTGAGCTAAAAGAATAATGCTGATAACCTTATGAATGGAATATAACGGACCTGTTAAGACACCTGCCTGTTGCCCACCAATCACAACGACACTATTTTCCTGTCTCAATTTAGCAATTGATTGCCTCACTTTTTCACTTTGAGGAAAATTTTCCATATACACTTCAATATAGTTAGCAAGATCATTTCTCATAAAAGATCTTGTTTCCAACTCTTTCAATCTTTCCTCATAGCAACCGTTGTCAAGATAAGAATAATGAAAAAATTCCTTTGTGCTATTTTTTTGTTCTAAATAATCTGTTACAAACTTATTTGCCACAGGCAAAGAGAGATTTATCATCTCCATCTATGTACTTCCTTTCTCCAATTCGAGTTTTCCCTTTTATGTATTTTTCCCTTTATAATAAAGACTCTTTCATTAGTGGGAGCCCTGCCACAAGTTTTCCCTAGGCTACTTACTCTCTAAAAACATCTATTCATCCCTTTTATTTCGTTACATAGAAAAGTATAGCATCCCTTTTAAATAAAAGAAAAAAAGTTGCTTATGCACTTTTTTCTAGCTGGTATTTTTGCTAATTACAACTTGCTTCTAGCATCTACTAGTTAATTGCCCCCTATACATTTCAAGAAGGTCTTTGCTTAGAGGTTTTTGGAGATTCTCCAATGCTACACTATCTATAACTTTAAACCGTTCCCATTGCCTTTAGGATAGAAAGTACAAGGCCATAAATGACTAACACAACATACAAGGTGAAAAAGCATAGAAATGTTACACGCCAAATTCCTTTAAACACTTTTTTATACTCAATTTCCTCTTTCCATTTCCAATGAATAATAACAAATAACATTCCAATCAACAAAATAAAAATCACGATATATAATAATAGAGATGTATTCCAAATAGACCGAATAAGAAAATGCACGGAAAGGATAAAAAAGAAGGTGCTAATATCTAGTGCTAGATGTACTGAAAACCGCTGTTTTTTTGTCAACGACTTGCTTATGACAAATACAATAAACAACGTAAAGATTGGAAATACAACGAGAAAACTAATGAGCTGTGAAGTTAAATTAAGCATTTAAACACTCCTCTCTTCCTCGTTCTTTTCCTTTAATCATTAAATAAACAGTTGCAGCAATAGGCGAAGAGATTTTTTTCCTTTTCGCTTTTTCTACTATGTATCCTAAAATAGCGTCTATTTCTGTTGGTCTCCCAGCCTCTATATCCTTTAGCATGGAAGATTTATTCAAAGCAGTATTACGAATAACCTCTATACAATAATCTCGATAAAGTATTCTATTTTCTTTCGTTATCGATAAAATTTCCAACACTTCTTCTAAAAATAAACTCATTACTTGATAATAATAAGCATTTTGCAATAATTGGCCATTTTTGACCTGCAATATACTTGTTAAACTATTTACAACGCTATTTACCACTAATTTTTTTTGCATCATTGTCACATAATCGGGTTCATTGATGAATGGAAAAGCTTGATTATTTTCTGTTGTTAGGGAGAGTAAAATCTCTGCCACCTTTCCTTTGACACAAGCTAGTTTAATAGCTCCTATCCCCGTGTGAACAACTGTTTGCTCATCTTCCTTCATTGCACCGTGCTCTACTATGCCAATCATTAAATTGGGAATATTAGATTCCAAAATCGTCTCTATGTGACTCATTCCGTTTTGTAGAAAGCACATTGCTTTTATGCGACTCCCAAGTATCTCCATTTTTTCATAAATTGGTGCTAATTGATATTGCTTTACTGTTACAATTGTAAGGTCTTCTGCCCCATCCCACTCTGCAAAATAACGAACTTCCACCGTGCGAGACTGCTTATCCTCATTCACTTTATAATAAATACCTTTGTTCTTAATCAACTCATATTGCTTTGGGGACCGAACGTATAAAGTTACATCATGCTTTTCCTTTAACTGGTATGCACATAATAAGCCAATTGCACCAGCTCCTATAATTCCAATTTTCATCCGAAGCTCCTTTACCGTTTCAATTATTGTTAGTTCTATCTTAACATTTTCTGAAAAGTTTGTTAGTACGAAAAGCATAGGAAAAGGAATAAATTTATCAAAAAAACTTTTGATTTTTTTATATAGAGAATAGAATAAGGTGAGAAATGGTTAGAATAATAAATTGTAGAAGAGGAATAGAACGGTGAGATGTGATTAATTCTGTTTTTGCTAAAACCAGAAAATTTCAAAATATAGTTAAAGCAGGAGTCGAGCGAATACCTTTCGGAAACTATAGGCTTCCTCCTGCGTAAAACCAATTTATTTCTTGCTTATTTGAATTTTAAAAACTTTGGAGTAATTATACTTTGGGTAATTTATCTTCATCTTTAAACACGACCATTTGTCTTGCTTTTTCCATTAGCTCCACTAATGCCTTATAGGCACCTTCCATGGAGTCTAATTCACTTTGTAACTCTTCATTTTCTTTCTTCAATATAGTCAGTTTTTCTTCTAGTTCCTTCGTTTTCACTTTTACGGTGGATGAATCTATATTTTCTTGCTCCCACTTACTCGCTTTATCATATAAGTCTTTTAAATACAAAAGCATCTCATCAAATTGGTTTTGAACTGGGATGGGAGAAGCGGAAGGGCTGACGATCACTTCGTCTGTAGAATATTCCTCTGTTCCAGTTGACTTTTTTAATTGCTTTCTTTGTTTCTTGGCAAGCTCAATACCTGATTTATATTGTTTGCGTACATATGAATTCCACCGAAACCCACATGCTGCACTTGTTCTTGATAATAGCTTTCCCACTTCTTCAAACGCTTGAAGTTGTGTACCGCCTTCTCTAATATGACGAAGAACGATTTCTGCTAGCAGAATATCTTCATCCTTTGACCAAGCATCTTGTCTTGTTGTTGTCATCAGTAAACCCTCCTAGTGTTTTTTATTCATACATATGCATCTACTAGAAAAGATAGACTGATTATTCCTCATTGAAAAAAGAAAATTGACAGAATGCTTTTTAGGAATAGATAAACCTTTATAAAATCTACACACTTTAAAGATAGCGGATCACTGAAATAATTCGTTCTCTGAAATCACTTTAATGCCATTTCTTCTTAACATAGCTGTGGTAACACCCACCCCGTCCTTTTTTGTTCCATCAAAACAGCCTGTGTAAATAAAACTACTTCCACAAGAAGGACTATTTTCTTTTAAGACTACCATTTCTGCGTTCAAACTTTTAATAAATTCTAATGTTTTATAAGCTCCATCCATATACATTTGGGTAACATTATTTCCTGTACAATCCTGTACAACCGCTTTACCATCGAGAACATCATAACCATCCCCACCAATTATCTCTGCAGGTTCTCTTGGTGTAGAGAATCCACCCATTAACTCTGGACAAACCGTTCTTACCTTATTATCAGTTAAAAGCTTTTCTATCGTATCATCTAAACAATCGGTTCCATTATACCGAACTTTCAATCCTGCTAAACAAGAACTAACGACAATCATATGTCCTCTCCTTATCTTAGTAGTATTTACTCCTATTATTGTACAGGTATATTGTCTTTTTCTATTTATTCTACTCTCTCTATTTTAACGCATCTGTTTTTATAAAAGTAGCCATATATGGAAAAAAGCACAAGAACCTAAGTTCTTGTGCTTTTAATCAAACAAAAAAGATATTAGTTGCTTACAACTTCTTTCCCTTTGTATGTTCCGCAAGCGCTGCATACACGGTGAGCAAGTTTCATTTCACCACAGTTAGGGCATTCTACCATACCAGGCACTTGTAATTTAAAATGTGTACGACGTTTTCTCTTTGCAGTTTTAGATGTTCTTCTAAAAGGTACAGCCATTCGTCCCACCTCCTTAAAGAGTATTAAGAAAGTAATGAGAAAAGATAATTCCAATCTCACGTTTTTCTTTTGCATAATTAAGTATGAGTTTAATTACTCATTTTCAAAAAACTTAGCAAGCCCAGCAAGACGAGGATCTACTTTCTTTTCCTGTAAATCTTGCTCTTGGATAACTTCCCAATCATTACCTGATTGAGGAGCACCTTCTTCTTTAGTATCTTCACAGAAGACTTGCATCGGTACCTCAAGTAAAAGTATTTCAGCAATAATTGGCTTTAAGTCAATTACATCCCCTTTTACTTGATGAACTTCCTCTTCGTCTGTTTCATATTCTGAAACTTTTAATAGGAAGGTTTCTGTTGTTTCAACATTAATTGGATAATCCACGTCTACTAAAGTACGAGAGCAAGGTAGCACGAGAGACCCTTTTATATTTAAATGAAAAGTCACTTTCGTTGAATCAATATCTGTACGTCCTGTTATATGAATAGGAGATACTCTTCTTATGGTTGGATCTGTTTCTTTGATCTCATCCATATTTATTGTTTCATCAATTGGCAATCCCTTACTTCGAAATTTTTGTAACTGGCTTAACGTCCATTTCATATATATCACCCCAAGGCAACAAAGGTAATTATAGCTTTCATATAATTATTTGTCAATATTTTTTCTTTACAGTAAATAATAAGCAATAAGTGAGTTAATCCCTTATTATTCGATTTCTTTTTTATTCTACCCATATTCAACAGAATTGCAACCAACAGTTCAATAGAAAGATTCTTTTTCTTCTATATTTACTTTTTATTTATGCACCAAAATGGAACCCCTTTTTCAAACTAACAAAATTTCGTTTCCACCTAAAAGTACCTAAATGAGATTGTATTAGTAATCCTACCCTTTTCTTCTCCCAAAAAACAAATGAATGTTAGTAGTTTATAAACACCCTTCTCCCATAAAAAATAATAAAATGGTTGTTATTCCCTCATGTTTCTCTTTTACAACCAATATTTTTAGGATAAACTTTTACTAGTAAAAACATTGGAGCTAATGTTTTAAATGAATAATAATTAGGGAGAGTGTAATGAAAGCTGTTGGTATTGTTGTAGAATATAATCCATTTCATAATGGACATTTGTATCATATCCAAAAGGCAAAGGAACAAACAGATGCAGATATCGTAGTTGCTGTAATGAGTGGTCCATTTTTACAGCGAGGGGAGCCTGCCCTTGTATCAAAATGGTGCCGTGCGAAAATGGCACTGGAAAATGGAGTTGATCTCATAGTCGAGCTTCCCTACTCTTTTGCTACACAGCATGCAGCTGTGTTTGCTAAAGGTGCTGTAGATATTCTCCAAGGATTAGAATGTGATTATTTATGCTTTGGAAGTGAGTCTGGGGATATAAACGAGTTCTCTCATACTTTCATCCAGTTACAAAGAAAACAGGACGAAGAAGATTTACTCGTGAAAAAATTTTTAAAAAATGGGTCGAGCTATCCAAAAGCCAAATCATTAGCAATGCAAGAATTAACATGTAGGGAAAACGATAGGGGACTAAATCTTAGTTTGCCTAATAATATATTGGGCTATGAATACTACAAAGCCGTACATACTAATCATTATCCTATGGAGGTTTGCACAGTTGCCCGAATGAATGCAGACTACCATGATAAAATATTTACATCTGACTCGATAGCAAGTGCAACAAGTATCAGGCAAGCACTATTAAAGGAAGAAGGTTCCTTAAAAACAATTGAGCCCTACCTCCCGCTTGCAAGTCTTAATCTACTTCGAAAGTATAAAGAAACCTATTTATCTTACCACACTTGGGAGAATTACTGGAGTTACTTAAAATTCCGGCTATTGCAAACAACCGCCAAAGAGCTGGCCACTATTTACGAAATGGAGGAAGGGTTAGAATATCGGTTCCTTAAATATGTGAAAGAAGCTTCATCTTTTCAAGCGTATATCCGCTTACTAAAAACAAAGAGATATACTTGGACAAGACTGCAAAGAATCTGTGTACATATTTTAACAAATACAAAAAAAGAAGAAATGGCTGTCCATTCACAGCCTTCCTATATTCGTTTACTAGGTACAACTGCAAATGGTCGGTACTATTTAAAAGAAAAGAAGAAGCAGTTCGCACTGGACATTATTAGTAAACTTTCTTCTTTTGATAAAGATAAAATCGCACTGGACATTCGCGCCTCCCAAATTTACGCTCTAGGCGCACAAGCAACAGCTCAAGAGCAGTTACTAAATATGGAATACTTACAGCATCCCATTATAAAGTAACCTCCTGTTGCTTCAATTAGGGATTTGTATTTTCCGAAAAAAAAACCGGGTGCTTTTGCCAATGCGCGCGGTTTTTTCCTATTTATTTCTTCTCATTTGTTCTTCTTTTCTTGATTTCCTTTTTAATTACATCGATATACTTTCTTGTTTCTGTTTCTCCTATTGCGATTATTTTCTCTAAATCAGTAAATGCTTTACTATTAAACATTTCTACTGGCGGTTTAATCATCACATCACTTGCAACTTCTCGCGATTCCACTAATTCCATCTGCATAATATCCAATGAACGCATAATTACATCATAAATATTTGAAATCTCAGCATTTACATTTACCTTTGCTACATCTACCGCAATAATGATATCCGCTCCCATCTCTTTTAAAACCGAAACAGGGACACGGTCAATTACTCCTCCATCAACAAGTAAACGCCCATCCATTTTCTCTGGAACAAATATGCCAGGAATAGATATACTTGCACGCACTGCATTAGCAATTGATCCTTTCCTAAAAACGACCTTTTCCCCTGTTAATAAGTCAGCAGCAACAACAGCAACAGGAATATCCAATTCCTCTAATTTTTTTCCGTAGGTGAATAAATGGATTAATTCCTTTACTCTATTCCCAGCAATAAAGCCCATTTTGGGGACAGTAAAATCTAAATAGTATTTCCGCTTAAAAAACTTCGATAATGTATATAGTCGCTGTATATCAGATCCTGCTCCATATAAGCAGCCCACAATTGCTCCTATGCTGCTACCGGCAATATAATCTATTGGAATATTCTCTTCTCTTAATACTTTGATTACCCCAATATGTGCAAATCCTCTCGCTCCACCTGAGCCTAGCGCTAACCCTATTTTTGGGCGTTCCATATCGTCTCACCTATTCTCTCTAAATTCAATCTACCTTAATCTTATGGTCTTTTTTTTCAGGTTATGAGTATATTGATTGGTAGAGGGATATTCTTTAGGCTAATTGTGTACAAGTATTGCTTCTACACGTTAAGGTTTTAAACCAGCCTTCCTTACATAGATGAGAATAAAAACCTACTATTATTATTTGAAGGGGGAGCAATATAATTTGTTACGCTCAAAATTTAAGACAGTCGCACTTGCATTATCCGCGTCTCTATTAGCTCTTGCCCTGATTTCTTTTCCTGGGGTAGCAGTTGACGCGTCAAAAAATGGACTGAATACTTGGTGGACGATTGTTTTTCCTTCACTTCTTCCTTTCCTTATCTTATCTGAAATTTTAATAGGTTTTGGTGTCGTTCGTTTTATTGGTGTTTTATTAGAGCCCATTATGCGACCGCTCTTTAAAGTTCCAGGAGTAGGCGGATTCGTTTGGGCCATGGGGATGGTATCCGGCTTTCCAACTGGAGCAAAATTAACAGCACGAATGCGTGAGGAAAAACAATTAACTAGAACGGAAGCGGAAAGGCTTGTTTCTTTCTCTAACGCTTCTAATCCAATGTTTATCATCGGCGCTGTTTCTGCCTCTTTTTTTCATAGTCCTAAACTTGGTCTCCTGCTTGCTTTCTCACATTACTTAGCCAATTTTACCGTTGGACTATTTATGAGATTTCACGGAAAAGATACAGAAAAGACAACAAAAGAGCCAAAAGAAAAAGCCTCCTTAAAAAGGGCGCTGCGAGAACTGCATCATACTCGTCTAAAAGACAAGCGCCCACTTGGAAAACTAATGGGAGATGCGGTAACCTCCTCGATTCAATCTTTATTAATGGTTGGTGGCTTTATCATTCTCTTTTCCGTTATTAATCGTTTATTATTTCACTTACATATTACTTCCTTTTTTGCAAAATTATTAGAATCTTTATTCCAGCTGTTTACTTTTTCAGGTGACTTAACGATACCCTTTATCGCCGGCATATTTGAAATTACATTAGGAAGTAAATTAACGAGTGATGTGGAAACATCTACCCTTATGCACCAAGCCATTTTAACGAGCTGTATCCTTGGATTTAGCGGATTAAGTGTACAAGCGCAAGTAGCAAGTATTCTCGCTCAGACAGATATTCGCTTTAAGCCTTTTTTCTTAGCGAGAATTATGCAAGCAATCTTTTCTGGCATCTACACTTTTATCGCATGGGACTTCTTTTACAAGACATTCTTGTCAAAAGATACACCAACAATTGCAATCCCAGGGATAAATAGGGAAGAAGTCTTCTTTCAGCAAATATTTGAAAATATAAGTACATGGGGGCCAATTGTAACAATTATTTCCTTAACAATCTATTGTTTTATTTTAGTAAAAAGATTAAGACCAAGAGGAGAATTATAAGACAATCTGGAGGAAAACTTCAAGACTCACATCGTTCACTGGGTGCCTAGAGATAAATTCAAACAAAAACTTCCTTAATTATAAATAAGACATCTTGCCACTATTTTGGCAAGATGTCCTTTTTTTGCTTGCTATAAAAAGAATTCCACTTTTTGAAAAACTTATTTTCCATCATAATGAAATTTTGCTCTTAATGCATCATTCACAATCTTAGGAACAAGCTCTGAAATGTCACCATCATATTTGCTTACTTCTTTCACTATGCTAGAGCTTAGGAAAGAGTATTGGTTATTTGTCATGATAAAAAATGTCTCGATATCGTCTGATAGTACACGGTTCATCGACGTAATCTGCATTTCATATTCAAAGTCTGATACTGCTCGTAATCCTCTAATAATTGCATTTGCATTTACGCTTTTTGCATAATCAATTAGAAGCCCTTCATAAGATGATACAGAGATATTCTGAATATCCTTCGTTACCTCTCTTATTAGCTCCAATCTTTCATCCACCGAAAAAAAAGGTTTTTTGGCAGAATTATTTAATACACATATGTATACATGATCGAATACTTTAGCAGCCCTTTTAATTATATCAATATGACCATAAGTAATCGGATCAAAACTACCTGGGCAAACTGCTACACTAGCCATCTTTTTAGTCCTCCGTACCATTTTGTAAGGAATAAATAGAAACTCCAATTATTCCATATTTTTCATGTCTCACTTGTTGAAGTCTATTTACTGCCACAGGTAAAGAAATATCCGAACCATGCTCACATACAATGACTCCTTCATCCTTTAACAGACCTGCTTCATCAATAAATGTTAACATATTTTCTAATTGTTGCTTTTTATATGGCGGGTCTAGGAAAATATAATCAAAGCTTTTTTCTCTTTTTTGCAATGCTTTTAAAGCACGATTCGCATCATTGCGAAATATTTCGGCTTGGCTGTCCAATTTACATGTAGAAAGATTTTCTTTAATCGTATGTATTGCTTTTCCTTCTTTATCTACAAAAATAACAAGATCTAACCCTCTACTTAAAGCTTCAATGCCAAGTCCGCCGCTTCCAGCAAATAAATCAAGGCCTTCTCCTCCTTGAAAGTAAGGACCTATCATATTAAAAATAGCCTCTTTCACTTTATCTGTAGTTGGTCTAGTCGAGTTACCAGGAACAGCCTTTAATGGAATCCCCTTATTCTTACCGGAGACAACTCTCATTTCAATCACCACAACCCTATTTTACTTAAAGTTATTTTACCTTCCCTATCCTACCATAAACCTATTAGAGAGCCAACATTTTAACGATTTATTCCTTTTATCTGTCAATTTTTATTCGTAAAAAGATAATCAAATCGGAATATTATTACCATTGCATCCTCTTTATATGGTATAGATTAAACCTAATAAATTTTGTTGCCTCTAAAAAATAATTTGTTTTTATGTATAAGTGGTCACCGTATGGGGATAATGTAAGTAACAGCATCTATTCGAGGATGTTGTTGCCAACCGCGGAGAAGACTTACGTTTCCCCATAAGTTCTTCCTCCGGTTTCTCCTCTCCCTTTACCTTCTGTTCTTATGAATAATAAGAACGTAGAAGGACCCTGCAGGCATATGCTTGCAGGCTTTTTTTGTCTTTTTCATAGAAAAAACAGTATTCAATGAAGGGCATGGCGGATTCCACCTTTCCTTTACATAAAATACTGCTTTTGTTTTTCTTCAACTACTTATAAGGGATTGTCCTTAGAATGAACATTCCAATAAAGAACAATTTTCTTAAATCCCCATTTTATAATCATATTCTTTCGCTTTATCTGGTCGCGAATTTTCAAATTCCACTTTTAAAAATGGCTTATAGGAAGGCTCTACCTTTTTAACGAAAGAATGAGCATTAATTTTTTCCATTATGCCATCCACATCACTTTGATTCGTGTAGAGCACAACATATTTTAATCTTTTGGAAATAAAATGAACATTTCCATATCTTCTTAACATTTTTGCTTGCTTTAGTGAAAATAGCCAAACAATGATTCCCTGTCGTTGCCCTAGCATAATTTAACCCCTTTAAAATACCATTATTTATCATAATAGCATAGGCAACCAAAATAGAAAAGTCGGAATCTGCTTTTACGAACGCTAGTAAGCCATAAGAAACGTCAAAATAAAAAAGCAATGATCCTAGATTTGATCATTGCCTCTTCGTATATTATGCAGAACAACTACAGCTTCCACCACTTCCACAACCACCGGCGCAACCAGAAAGTTCATCAAAAAATGGATTTCCTGTTGGTACTTTAATAAAAGTAGAAACAGAACGTCCGATAATAACACTGACATCATCTAGAAGCTTTTGCAAACCATTCTCCGCTACTTTAAATGCTGCCACATTATCATCTACATCCATATCGCGTTTTAGCTGTCTAATTTCCATCATGACTTTTTTATATTCAGGATGGTATTTTCCAAAACGCTGAACCTCTTCATAAAGCTCTTTCATTTGGTTAAAAGAATGAATTTTTTGCTGTGTTTCCTTATTTGATTGTAAATTGGCCAAACAAATACGGTATTGTTCTGCAACATCTGAGTTTAATATCATTTCTGCAATGTCTTCTGCTTCCTCTTGAATAAGAAGTATTTCAGTTGTCGCAAGCACGTATTCGCTCACCTCCAATTCTTATTCTACATGAAAGACAGAAGAAAGAAAAGGCTTGTGACTTCCTTTTTCTTCCCTACTCTTTAATCATTACTTGAAATGACTTTTTAAACTTTGTTGTTTTGCTGGCAACATCCATAACAGATAAGGTCATTGTATGTTTTCCTGTTTTTAATCCTTCAATCACAAATGCAGCAGAAGAATATTCCTTCTTCTCCCCATTTATCTCCAAAACGATTTTTCCTAATTTCCCATTGCTATCTTCTCTAAAAGAATAGTCTCTCACTTTACATTCCACAAATACTTTATTTCCTTTAACAATATGACGCACATCAAATTCCTCTTTTGCTGTAGGGGAGAAAGAGGCTTGTACATCTGCAGCCGTAGGTATGGCAGAATAAGTTGCAGCTTCTTTATTTGTCTTTACTTCTGGATCTGGAACATCATCACCACATCCGGTTAAAAGGAGAAAAGCAGGAATACAAATCATTCGGATTTTTTTCAAAGTAAACACTCCTGGTAATTTTTAATGAATTTTCATTTCGGTTAGTATTACCATTCATGCTTTTTTTACTCTAAATAATGTTTATCTTAAAAAGTTATGATTCGGCATTCATTGCTTGAAACATACTAACCATCATGGATGCCATTTGAACACCATTTGAAAATTTTTGTACGTGATCTGGAATGGTTTTCTTATAATAATGAAGAGATGCTATCTCAAAGGTTTCCAACTGATTTGGATTTCTGCTTAATTGTCTATACCATTGCGGCTGTTCTCTTATAAATTGTTGTAATTCTGGATTCTGCGCAATATATTCTTTAATGCTTTGTCTCATATCCATCCTCCTACTTAATCTTTTCTAAAAGAAAACGGCCCAGAAGGTTTTTGTTCTTTTGGCGCAGATGATCCACTAGAACCACTATTAGGAGCAAATTGTGAAATGACACCTTGAATCGTTCCTAAAGCTTGATTTAAGTTTGCTAAGTATCCCTGTATTTGATTTTGATCCATCTTTTTTAGTGTATCAACAATATTAGACATCCAGACAGTTCGATTTGCTTCTGTCTCTTCTTCCTTTTTGCTAGAAGATTCAGAAGCACCTTCTCGTAATCCGTCCCATCTTGCATCATCAGAACCTAATAAATACCAATCTTCATATAATTCTTGTAATGTCACCTTGCCACTTCTCGCTTCTTTTAATATTTTGGGATTTGCTTTCACAAATGCTTTAAATTCTTCTACAGAAGGATGAAGTTCTTTATTAGCCATCATTATTTCACCTCTAATTTGATACATCTGCCTATATTACTTTATGATGCACTTTAGAAAACGTGCAAATCCTCTGTGTCATCCTTTAAATTTTATTGCTATAAACCCGTGGCCTAATTTATTTATTTTTCCTATTGAAAAAGCAATAATCTTTTAGAAAAAACCAAACCAAAAAAGCTGACAACCAATCAAATGATTGTGGTTGTCAGCTTCTTTCATACTATTATTTCACCATTTTTCAATAAAATTCTGTGTATAGTATTTATCAAATACGCCTACTCCAAGATGAGTAAATTTCTCATTCAATAAACACTCACGATGTCCTTTACTATTTAACCAGCCTTCGATTACTGCAGGGGCATCCGCATAGCCTGCTGCAATATTCTCTCCAGCAACTTGATAAAATACGTCTCCTGCCTTTAAACGGTCCTCTAGATCTCCATACTTCTCTGATGTATGGGAGAAATCCTCGGTTTCAAACATATCTTTACTATGGCCTAATGCGACTTCAGCAGTAGGTTGATCCCATTCTACTTTATTTAATTTAAATCTTTCTCTTAACACATTTGTCATATCTAATATTTGTTTTTCATTGCCTTCTTGAATTTCTTCACTATATTCCACATTATTATCTGTATCTAATAGTTCTCCTCGATAAACTAATTCATAAGGCCTTAAATGAAGTAATGTTCGTGCATCCATGTAACGAACACTTGATAAAGTTCCATTAAATTTATCAAAGTATAGCTGTGCATAATAATCACCTATCTGAATTAATGGACGGTTATTTATTTCATCCTCCGATAATTCGAATCGGTAAGAAGAATTTTCATAATTAAAGCTAATATTTGTTTCAATTGGTGTCATCGTATATATATCCCCAACTTCTTGTCCGATTTTATAAGGATTAATATTCACAGCACTACCAATTGCATAGACAGTCACCACTTTGTCATTTAGAATTCCCACCTGAAAATACTCAGATACATTCTTATTATAAATCCACCAATCGTATTCATAGGCTGACGGATCGATTCTAGTTGGTTCACCATATTTCTCTTTTAGTTCATTGACACTTTTACCAATCAAGCTCCCTAATCCTTCTTTAGGAACTGGTAGAATTTGCGAATTCTCAGCTGCTTCATTGAGATTATCCTCCACTTTTGTAGGGTTATCTCCATTTTCAACTAGTACGTCTGGCTGTTCCTTATCATCTGTTATACTAAAATAGAATCCAATTGCTGATAATACTGCAATAATTACGACAGTTCTTAATAAGATTTTCAGAGGATTCCCCCCTCTCTAGCATTGTTTCTATCAATATATGTTGACTTCTTACTAAATAGTATAACTTAATTTAAATAATTTTAATAGAATAAGTAGTTTTTCCATTTTTAGTCCACAAAATAATAAAAAAACTGAAAACAAAGTCCTTTTATTCCAAGGAATTTGTCTTCAGTCTGAATGCTTCTATTCTCTCGAAGCATTTATTAAAATCCTAATATTGCCTTTATAACAGACGTTGTTTCTCCACCATGATAGAAAACATAGAGAAGTAAATAGACGGCTGTTCCTGTAATAGCGGTAATAAACCAGATAATGCTTGTCATTGGACCTAATTTACGATGTTTCGCATATTGTTTTTTATAGCCTGTATACAACATAATAATTCCTAACACCGCCCCGATTGTAGCTAGTGTAATATGAAATATTAAGAAGATTGTATAATAAATCTTAATATCATCTGGTCCCCCAAAAGAAGTATTGCCAATAAAAACCGTTCTTGATGCATAGATAACAAAAAAGATTACGGCAAAAATAGCTGCAAAAAGCATTACCATCTGATGTTCTTTTCTTTTTCTTTTCTTGATTAACCCCCAGCCAATAGCTACAAAAATGCCACTCAAAACGATAAATGTAGTACTTATTGTCGGCAAAATCGGTAATGTAAATTCCATTAAACTACCCACTCCATATAGTATTTACCTCTTTGTTTAACTAACTCCCCAAATTCCCTTATTTCTATTAAAACAAGTCATTATTCTCGAAGCTCGTTTTTCCCCTAAAAAAGCGATTTTTCTTTAGAATAATGTAAATACCACCATTGATACAAATAGTATTGTTAAATATTGAATGGAATAGATGAACATTGCTGTAGCCCATTTATATTCATCTTGCTTTTTACTTGCTCGAATTCCTGTAATAACCCAGCCAATATTTAGTAACGTTGCTAAAACTAAAAATGGGATACCAATTTGATATAACAAAAATGGTAGTGGAAATAATGCAACAATCCATATATACGTATGTTTCTTTGTTACTTCAAATCCTTTTACAACAGGTAACATCGGAATTCCTGCTGCTCGATACTCTTCTACTCTTCTAATCGCTAAAGAATAAAAATGCGGTGGCTGCCAAACAAACATAATTAAAAATAGGCTCCAAGCAATAACATCAAGTCCAGGATCAATTGCGGCCCATCCAATTAGTGGAGGCACTGCTCCTGAAAAACTCCCGATAACAGTATTTGATACCAATCTCCGCTTAGACCACATTGTATAAATCACAACATAGCTAAATGCTCCAACTAAAGCAATAACTGTAGCAGTGATAGTTGTTAGCAATAAAAACAAAGTACCTATTAAAAGAAATCCAAAACCTAGGACTGCAACATTTGAAGGCTTTGCTTTTCCTGTTACAGTCGGTCTTGCCTTTGTTCTTTCCATTAATGGATCAATATCACGATCAATAAAATTATTTAACACACACGACCCAGCAATAATTAGTCCTGAGCCAATCAAAGTATATAAAATGATATCAATGTGCTCTAAAAACTTTGCATCTGTAAAGACAATTGCAAGCCAGATACCTGTAAATACCGTAATTAAGTTTGAATTCACAATTCCTATTTTAATTAATGCAAGAAAGTCCTTCCAGGCACTTGTTTCGGCTTGCTTATCCGTCAATTTGGCATTTGAATATGCACGAAAATTAGCCATTGATTATGTCTCCCCCTTCTATTACATAGTAAAGAAAATACTATTTAAATAACCGTTCATTTCCATTTGTGTCATTATTCACATTTAACAACATAGTAATGTTAAAAAAGACTCTTTTGCTATTAAAACATATTTTCACAGAGATTTCTCTCTTTTTTTTGAAAAAACTTCAGTTTTCACATTATTGGAAAATTTGTCCATTTTAGATAAACACTTCGAAAGCGTTTTAGGAATAAAAGACACTCTTTTTATTATAGCTTTTTTTTACAAGGAAGCAAATTAATTAACCTTTTAAATATCAATGTTCAGATTTTAAAATATAAAAAAGATAGCACCAACTATCTGTGCTATCTTTTATGAATCTATTAATTAGGCATTTTTCGTAAAGTTTGTTACTAGGAAGCCCTTTGCTATAAAGGTCTGTTTGTTCGAACAAATGGGGAAGTAGGTTGATTCGCCTGTGGAATATCAGCAACATCTTCAACTTTTGGCTTATAAACCCTCTCATATTTTACAAACATCGAAACATTCACTAAAATCCCCATTCCAATAGATAATTGTAAAAGGGACGATCCACCATAACTTACAAAAGGTACTGGCACACCGGTTAATGGGATTAATCCAGAAATCCCGGCAATATTAATAAACGCTTGAATCCCAACCATACTCGAAATCCCTATCGCTAGTAAGCTTCCAAAAGGATCTTTGCACTTTAATCCCGTATAAATGCCCCGTAAAACAATATAGCCAAGACCTAATACTACAAAGCCTACACCAAAGATACCTAGTTCCTCCGCTATTACAGCCATAATAAAATCGGTGTGACCATCTGTTAAATAGCCAAGCTTTTGTACTCCTTGTCCCAAGCCAACTCCTTTAAGACCACCAGAGCCAATCGCAATAAGTGAATTACTCATATGATAACCAGAATCTTGCACAACATCTTCGCCAAAAGGGGAATCCATAAACACAAATATTCTCGCCATTTGCTTTTCCGTAAACACACTTTTACCAGCCAGCTGCATACAAAGTAGCAATAGGAGTATAAATCCTAATCCAATAAGCATCAGCTTCGATAAATTCTTCCAATTCATTCCTGAACAGAGAATAATTGTTGCACCAATCATCAGAATAATAACCGCTGTCCCAAAATCTGGTTGAACCATAACTAAAGCACAAACAATAACTAAATAGGCTAGTGGTGGGACAACACCCCTATTGAATTCATTAATATAAGACTGCTTTTTTGAATAGATAGCCGATAAATAAATGATTACAGATAGTTTAACAAACTCTGCCGGCTGAAGACTTGAGGTTCCAATTTTATACCAACTTTGCGCATTTCCGTAAACACTACCAAACAAAAATATTCCACCTAAGAAAAAAATAGACCCAAACACCATTGGTACTAATATTCTATTGCTTAGTAGGGCCTTGTATGGAAAAAGTGCGACAACAATGAATGCAGCACCCGCTACTATAATATTCATAATCTGCTTCTTATAATAAAAATCACTACTATCATGTCCATAATATTGGACTGCTGAAACCATGCTCGCACTATAAATCATAATTAAGCCAAATAAAATTAACAGCACCATCGCTATAATAATTGTGTAATCATACGATTTTAATATCTTCTTTATCATTCAACCGCATCCCTTATTCATTCTCCTCATTTAGAGTATTCGTTGTCTCTTATCTATTTCCTGCTGAAAAGGATAAAACTTCTATTCATTCTCTTAAAATATCGGGCGTAAACTTATATATATTTTTAACTAATCCTATTTCGTATGTACTTCCCTTATTTTAGAATAATACACCTAACCACTAAAAAAACTCAAACAATGAATGCTTTTGTTTGAGTTTACTTTTTATTTTCTTATAGAAGCTTCATGCAAATTCGATAATTCTTTTTCCAACTCATCTAAAATCTTCTTGCCAACATGCTCTTCTACTAATCCTAATCGAATAGCAAAATCTATCTCTTTAGACAATCCATACATTTGCGTATCCAATACCTCTTCATATAGAGGACATTGAGGCATTGTTAAATTATCCATCTGAACTTTAATTAGTTTTAATATCTTCTCAGCATCAGCTTTCAATAGCTCATTTGCTTTTTCTTTATGATTAATAATCATTTCAGAAGTCAATCCTATCCCCCCGTTTCCGAGCGATTATCCTATCTATAAAGTTTAAACTCAACCTAGGAAAATTGCAAGAACAATCCCCCTTAAAAAATCTAAAATTTCGTTTCTAACCTTCTAAATGACAGAAAGACAAGAAGAAGCTATACTTAAATTAATATTGTTTTTAGACTGCTAATTATAAATCAATCATGTCCTCATTAATTAGCAGAATTTTAATACAATCAACGAATAAAGAATAAGGAGGAGAATTTAATGAATACTATTATTCAAGTTACCGGATTAGTAAATTTTCCGATAACCATTGATCCGACTGTATGGATATTTGATGATCGTAAACAAACCGCTGAGTCAGTATTCGCGCCAGTCGAAGTAAAGGATGAATTAGAAGCATATACAAAAGAAGCATCCAAGCACTGGGATCAAGAGATTACAGAAGGTGCTAAAGTGCCAGAGCAATCCACAAAAACTTATAAAAAAGTAGAAATGCTAACTGGTACCTTTTATATGCCTTTAGCTCCTTTTATAAAAAATACTGAACCAAAGGAAGTAGCAAAAAATCTGTTAATCACAACAGATGAAGAAGAATATACTATTCCACTAGAAGAAATCGATTCGATTTTCTTATTATTTTGCGTAAAAGGAAAACCGCTTACAGAAGATGGTCCTGTATATATTTTTGATAATACAAAAGCCAAGAAACAAACGCCTATCAAAAATGTCAAAGCATTTAAAATTACATAATAGAGCATCCATCCACATTTACGCCATCTAGCAATTGCTAGATGGCGTAAAAAAGCTAAAGTTTATAATAAATCTGCAGCTAACTGTGCTAGAGACGATCTCTCTCCTTTGACTAATTTTACATGTCCAGCTATTGGCTGGTCTTTAAAACGTTCTACCACATAGCTTAATCCATTATTAAAAGCATCTAAATAAGGATGGTCGATTTGTTCTGGGTCTCCCATTAAAACAATTTTACTTCCTTCTCCTACCCTTGTTAAAATCGTTTTCACTTCATGCTTTGTTAAGTTTTGTGCTTCATCAATAATAATAAATTGATCAGGGATACTTCTTCCTCTAATATACGTTAATGCCTCTACTTCTATTGAGCCCATTCCTGCAAGAATTGCTTCTAATTCACCAGGTTTCTTTGTATTAAACAAATACTCGAGATTATCGAAAATCGGCTGCATCCATGGCCTTAATTTCTCTTCCTTCTCTCCAGGAAGAAAGCCTAGATCCTTCCCCATTGGTACAATAGGTCTTGCAACTAATAATTTTTTATAATCGCCAAAATCTTCTGTTTGCATCAATCCTGATGCTAATGCCAATAAAGTTTTTCCTGTTCCTGCTTTCCCTATTAGCGTAACTAACGGCATGTCTTTCTTTAATAACATTTCAATTGCCATTGTTTGCTGCACATTTCTTGGGCGAATTCCCCAAATATGCTCATGATCAAACACTAGCTTTTTCACATATTTTCTTGATGAATCAACAATTGCTAACGCAGATGACGAAGACCCTAATACATCCTTTAAGATGAGAAACTGATTAGGATAATAACTTCCATTGCCAATTTCCGTGACAGGAAGCTGTCCAATCTCATAAAAGCGATTTAATACATCAATCGTTACTTGTACATCCATAAAACCGGTATACAAATCTTCATTTTCAACAACTCGGTCACTTAAGAAGTCCTCACTCATAAGCCCAATTGCATCTGCTTTAACACGGACTAGTGTATCTTTACTTACTAAAATAACGGTTCGTCCATTTTCTTTTTTGCTTTCTTCTATTGATAAATTTTTTGCAACTGCTAATATTCGGTTATCATTCGTTTTTTCCACAAATATTTCTTGAAGCTCATGAAAAGATCGGTGATTTAGTTCAATTCTTATAGTTCCGCCATTTTCCAAAGGAATCTTATCATGCAACTTTCCTGCTTCTCTTAAATTATCGATCAATCTAGATATTTGTCTTGCGTTCCTTCCGATTTCATCCATGTACCGTTTTTTGCTGTCTACCTCTTCTAATGCTACTGCTGGAATTACTACATCATTG
Source organism: Bacillus sp. T2.9-1 (assembly GCF_950097965.1). Lineage (NCBI taxonomy): Bacteria > Bacillati > Bacillota > Bacilli > Caryophanales > Bacillaceae > Bacillus > Bacillus sp. T2.9-1. The sequence goes on along the minus strand of NZ_CATNHG010000072.1, from coordinate 47,211 downwards.
TCACTAAAAGAAAAAATGGAATATGGATCCTGTAACAAGACATTTGTATCCAATACGTAAATTTTACTCAAACCGATGCCCCCTGCTCTAAAACGTCATATATTGCTGCACTATCCGTGTAACGGAAAGAACCTTGGTAAAATATATGTTTTATCGCATAAAGATAGAAGATATTTCTCACAATAAAGAGAGAGGAAGTATAAAAAAACATAAAAATGCTCATTTCCACCAACAAATCAGGTGAAAATGCACACTTTTAGAAGTTATTCTTCAATATTAAAGGAGGTAATTTTTATGAAAAAAGGATATTTGTTCATTGCAATCCTTTTTCTGCTTGCTGGATGTAATAACAATAATGTAGAAAATAGCCAACAATCAGAGAATAGAGATGATACCCCTCATGTTACAAATGTAAAAAATTCTACTATCGAGGAAGTTGACCGTAAAACAGGACAGGATATTGCCAAAAGACTCGTTTCCCTTGCAACAAGTATCGAAAATGTCAATGATGCAACAGCAGTAGTCATCGGTAAATATGCCCTTGTAGGTGTGGATATTAACGCTGACTTAGATCGTTCAGAAGTCGGTTCCATCAAATATTCTGTTGCAGAAAGCTTAAAGAACGATCCTGATGGGGCAAATGCTGTCATTATTGCTGATCCTGATATGAATGCAAGACTAAAAGAAATTGGCGAAGATATACAAAATGGGAAGCCAATCCAAGGTATCTTTAATGAATTGGCCGATATTAGCGGAAGACTAATCCCTGAAGTACCTGCTGATATGATTAAAAATGAGCCAGATGGGGATATGAAAAAGCCGAATGAAAAATTGAATGAAGAAGAAGAAAAAGAACTGAAAAATGACCAAGATGAGCAATCGAATAATCGTATAAGAGATTAAAATTCGATTTTCTATACGATTTTATATATAATGTGCCTATAATCTATTTTTTTCGATCTTATAGGATTAGAGGTGCAGCTGTTGAAAGTAAAATGTGTAATATGTGATAAAATTGAAGATATAGACGAAAATTCCTTTCAGGCAAAACGACTACGAAATCGGCCGATTCATACGTATATGTGTAAAGAATGTGAAGAACGAATTGCGGAAAATACAAAGAAACGAATAGATTCTGGCAACTTTGTTCTTTATCAAAACAAAACGCAAGAAGATGATTGGTAAGTAGACAAGCAGTATCAATAAAAAGAAGATCTTTTAGCTAAGGTCTTCTTTTTTTTACATACTTCTTTTTTAACTGCTTCGTTATTTAGAGGTTATTTGTTGGAAACACGAATTTATGCTTCTATTTTTATTACGTTTGGTTTTAGATCATGGTAGCTAGTATGAGATATTCTCTGTTACCTTTCACTTTGGATTTTCTTGCTCAATGGAAAAAAGTGGGGGTTATGAACACCACTTTTCTCTTTCAACTTGCGAAATCTGGTTTTCATCTCCAATAAAAACACTATTTTTCCACCTTACTCACTCTAAATGACAATTTCCAGCGAAATCCCTACCTCCGCCCTACTCTAAACACAAAAAAGAAGCCATCAACAGATGACTCCTTTTCTTTTATTTATTCAGCAGATTTTTTCTTCTTGCCAGCTCTTTCACGTTCTGCTTTATTTAAGATTTTTTTACGTAAACGAATGGATTCTGGAGTTACTTCACAATACTCATCTTCATTTAAGTATTCTAAAGATTCTTCAAGTGTCATAATTCTTGGTTTTTTCATTGTTGCTGTTTGGTCTTTGTTTGCTGAACGGATGTTTGTTGCTTGTTTTACTTTTGTGATATTAACAGTAATGTCATTTTCACGTGTATGCTCACCAACAATCATCCCTTCATAAATTTCAGTCCCAGCTTCTACAAAGATAATTCCGCGGTCTTCTACTTGCATAATCCCATAAGTAGATGATTTTCCAGATTCCATACTTACTAATACACCTTGACGACGTCCACCAACTTGGCCTGATGCCATTGGTTGATAGCTATCGAATGTATGGTTGATGATACCATATCCGCGTGTTAATGTTAAGAATTCAGTTGTATAACCAATTAGTCCACGAGCAGGTACGTTAAAGATTAAACGAACTTGTCCGTTACCATTATTAATCATATCTAACATTTCACCTTTACGAGCACCAATTGACTCCATTACAGAACCTGTATGCTCTTCAGGAACATCAATTTGTACACGCTCGATTGGCTCACAACGAACACCATCGATTGTTCTAACAATAACTTCTGGTTTTGAAACTTGAAGCTCATAACCTTCACGACGCATATTTTCAATTAAGATAGATAAATGAAGCTCTCCACGTCCTGATACAGTCCATGCATCTGGAGAATCTGTATTTTCAACACGTAAACTTACGTCTGTTTCTAATTGAGCGCGTAATCTTTCTTCAATTTTTCTTGAAGTTAAATATTTACCTTCTTTACCTGCAAATGGAGAGTTATTAACTAAGAAAGTCATTTGAAGAGTTGGCTCATCGATACGTAAAACTGGAAGTGCATCTTGATGTTCAAAAGGACATACAGTTTCACCAACGTTAATATCTTCCATTCCTGATACTGCGATTAAATCTCCAGCGTATGCTTCTTCGATTTCTTGACGTTTCAATCCGAAGAAACCAAAGATTTTTGTTACACGGAATTGTTTAACAGTTCCATCTAATTTCATTAAAGCTACTTGTTGACCAACTTTCATCGTACCGCGGAATACACGACCGATACCAATTCTTCCAACATAGTCGTTGTAGTCTAAAAGAGCTACTTGGAATTGTAAAGGCTCTTCGCGATTATCAACTGGTGCAGGAATATGCTCTACAATTGAATCATATAATGATTGCATGTTTTCATCTTGTTTTTCAGGGTTTGTGCTGGCTGTACCATTAATAGCTGATGCATAGATAACAGGGAATTCTAATTGTTCTTCTGTTGCATCTAATTCAATAAATAAGTCAAGAACTTCATCAATTACTTCAGCAGGACGAGCAAAGTCACGGTCAATTTTGTTAACAACTACAATTGGAGTTAAGTTTTGCTCTAATGCTTTTTTCAATACGAAACGTGTTTGAGGCATACAACCTTCATATGCATCAACAACAAGTAGAACACCGTCAACCATTTTCATGATACGTTCTACTTCTCCACCAAAATCAGCATGTCCTGGTGTATCTAGGATATTAATACGTTTATCTTTATATTGAATAGCAGTATTTTTCGCTAATATTGTTATTCCACGTTCTCTTTCTAAATCATTGGAATCCATTGCACGTTCTTCCACATGCTCGTTTGTACGGAATGTGCCGGATTGTTTTAGCAGCTGGTCAACCAACGTTGTTTTACCGTGGTCAACGTGAGCAATAATAGCAATGTTACGAATATCTTCTCTAATTTTCAAAAATTTCACTCCTACCTAAATATGTCTATCTTGATTTAATTTATTTTTTTAATAATATTATAACTGAGTCATTATATCACATAATTCCGAAGAAACCTAAAAGCTTTTATAAAAAACACTGAATGAAAACGCTATTTTCGAAAAATATTTTTTAAACTAACCTTTTTATCCGATAATTATCAATTTCTTTACATTTTTTCTGTTCTTTCCAAGCCATCCCATTGTATTATAGAAGGAGAAAATAGATAAAAAACCCACATCTAGTCGCTGTGGGATCATTTAATCATTATCATACGCTATTATTTCCGATTAATATATACCATAATAAAGGAAGATAATCATGAATTTTGATAAATATCCATTTTTTTACTATAACATCTATGGAATTTCAAGTTTTATTGGTATCGGTATATGTATTGCTGAAAAAACATTAGTTGGCACACTCATTTGTTTTTTCTTAATGTGTGGGATTTGGTCACTTCGATCCCAAAAGAAAAAGAAAATGCAACAAATATTGGAAAAACAGCAGTGTTAGTCTTTTACCAGTTACCATCCTTTAAATATTTTTCGAGTATTTCCTCATGTAATCCAGGTTTAGAAGCAAAAAAAGATTGTTGTGTTAATAAATCAAGAGGCTCATTTTTTAAAGTTGTTACCTTTCCTCCAAGTTCTTCCACCATTATCTTGCCTGCTGCGTAATCCCATGGCGATAATCTTAAAGTGAGATAAGCATCCATTCGTCCAGCTGCAATATAGGCAAGTTCTAAACAAGCTGACCCGAAAGATCTCGTTCCTCTAGATTCCCTTACCAGTGGTTCTAAAATGCTCGGATCTATACGTTTATTTTTCGTAACCCATGTTGCATTTAATCCAATAATAGCCTCATCAACAGCGGTGTCCTTTAAAGGGAGTAGCTTTGTTTCGTTCATATATACCCCATTCCCCTTTTGAACATGGTATAGTTCATCTGCAACTACATCATAAATTAAGCCGATTTTCCCTATTCCATCCTCATAAATACCGATTGAAATCGCGAAATCCCGTTGCATATGGACAAAATTCATCGTTCCATCAATTGGATCAATAATCCAGACAATCCCCTTTAAATCTTCTAAAGATTCACTTACTCCCTCTTCTCCTAAAATTCGATGAGCAGGAAAAACATCATTTATTTTATTTATCAAAAACTCTTCCGTCCCCTTGTCTATTTGCGTAACTAAATCATTTTTATTAGATTTTGTTTGAATAATGAGCTCAGATGAAAAAGATTTGATGATCCTTTCCCCCGCTTCTTTTATCCATTCTTTTGCATACTTATCAATTTCAAGCCAATTTGTCATTTTCTCAACCTTCTTTACATTCTTTTTTCCAGCACTTCCTATATTTTAGCTAATATAATCTCTAAACATACTTCAAAAGAAGCTATCTTATTCTCTATAGTATCATAAAATAAGAAAATTCTATAAATTGCAGTGCTATAGAATAACTATTTAAAAAGTCGATTGCCATTAAACAAGTTTCCTTCCTATCATTCCCTAAATAATGTAGCAAGCAAAATCATGCAGCTGACTCTATAGGAATTCAAATTTCCTTCCTATAGAGTCAGCTGCATGATTATCTAATATATTCCTTATAATGCTTTAAGTCTTAGAAGTTCCTGCCTGATTTTTTCTAGTTTTTGCTTACTTAATTTTTTTTGTTTTTCATCTTTTTCATTGATTGCATCGAATAAGGTAGCCAATTCATAATCCATTTCTAGACGAAGAACAGCCCTTTTTTCCTTTTCCACTTCCATTTTCTTCGCTAAATTCATCAATTGTTTCACTGACAGTACACCCCTTTCATCGACTTGCATTTCTGTGATTTCATATATATTATGTGAAAACCAATTAGCTTGCTCCTTTTTTGTGCGATAACCTAGTGCAATCCAAATTTCTTCATAATATTATTTATGTATGCTACAATATTGGCGAAAAGCATATCAAAAGATGAATATACAAGAAAATAACTAAATAGCTTACTTGATTATATATAAACTATTTACCCGGAAACATAAGAGATAAACTCAAAAGGAGATAAGAAATAATGTCGTTCACTGGTTTTATACAAAAAGATTTTGATACATTTAAGATTGAAGGACTGGATTCAAGAATGGAAGCAATTCAAGAGAGAATTCAGCCGAAATTCCTCGAAATTGGCGCAGAGCTTACAGATGAACTTTCAGGTAAACTCGGAATGGAAATGTTCCTCCATATTGCCAAGCACGCAAGACGGACCGTGAATCCCCCAAAAGATACATGGCTTGCGATTGCAAATAATAAGCGTGGATATAAACAACATCCACATTTCCAAGTTGGCTTATTTGATGACCATCTCTTTATATGGCTAGCTTATATATACGAACTTCCAAAAAAGAAAGAAATTGCACAAGGCTTTTTAGAAAATTACGAGCTAATACAGTCATCTCTGCCGAAAGATTATTTCCTTTCCATGGATCATATGAAAAAAGAGGCTATAAAAATAGAAGAAGCCGATTTAAAAGCAGCTTTAACAAGGTTCCGCGATGTAAAAAAAGCTGAATTTTTAGTTGGTCAGCAAATCCCAGTTGGTAATCCGATTCTTTCAAATGGAGAAGCATTACTCTCCTTAATTGAACATACATATGATACATTACTTCCAATTTATAAATTATCAATGGAGTATTAAAGAGGACAAAAAAACTTGGGTATACCAAGTTTTTTTGTCTATTAAGAATCACTCTACTAGCCTTCAATAGATGCGGAAAAAAATAGCACCCTAATTAGCATCATGACTTTACAGTTAGCGAGATTGCTCTTAGAATGCTTTTTATGTATAACCCTTTTCCTATGGCATCTTTATTCTGCTATTCTCTGTAGCATCTTTCGCCTTTTTGATTGTTCGATATGTAGAATATCCACTTACTTCTTCAAATTCATCACAGACATTCTTTTCTTGCGCTTTCCCTGGGACAATTTTTTTAAATGCACGATATTGTTCCATTAATTCAGCTTTTTCTACACCTTTTTCATAGGCTTTCTCAATACATTCAAAAAACTTAACTACCGTAATGATTTCATCTGTTGACCAATCGATATCGATTGGGTATTGATAATCCATTTTTCCACATCCTATTATTTAAAGTATTTTTCAGATAAAATCTATTGTAATTTAAGTAAGTAAGAAAGTAAAACTTGTTTCTTCATACTAACTTTTTCCTTTGTTTTATAAGCTTATGCACCCAAAAAGGCATGTAAAAAAATAATTCTTTTTGCTATAGTAAAAACTAATTGTATGCAAAGAAAATAAAAAATGCTATAATTCTTTTGTTTTATGATTTTTATAATTTGAAATTAGGGTAAAACTTGTTAAGAGTAACGAAATTAAAGACAAAAGGGCGACAAATAGGTACAATAAATTTCTAGCACGTACATAAGAAATTTCAATAAAGTTCGCTAATGTTTGCATAAAAATACTTAATAAAGAGGTGTGGTAATAAATTGTCACAACACGAAACACCGTTATACCACGGATTATTGGAACATGTTAAAAAAGATCCTATACAATTTCATATACCTGGGCATAAAAAAGGGAATGGAATGGATCCAGAATTTAGAAACTTTATCGGAGAAAACGCCCTTTCGATAGACCTTATTAATATTGGTCCTCTTGATGATCTTCATTATCCAAAAGGGATGATTAAACACGCCCAGCAACTTGCTGCTGAAGCGTTTGGAGCAGATCATACTTTCTTTTCCGTTCAAGGCACAAGTGGTGCTATCATGACAATGATCATGAGTGTTTGTGGCCCAGGAGATAAAATTATTGTTCCAAGAAATGTTCATAAATCTGTTATGTCTGCGATTATATTTGCGGGAGCTATTCCAATTTTTATCCACCCAGAAGTAGATAAAAACCTTGGTATTTCTCACGGAATCACGGTTGAGTCTGTTCAGCATGCTTTAGACCTTCATCCAGATGCGAAAGGACTACTTGTTATTAATCCAACTTATTTTGGCATTTCAGCTGATTTAAAAACAATTGTGGATTTAGCTCATTCCTACAATATTCCTGTTCTAGTGGATGAAGCACATGGAGTTCATATTCACTTTCACGAGGCTCTGCCCATGTCTGCAATGCAAGCAGGTGCAGATATCGCAGCAACAAGTGTACATAAACTTGGTGGTTCTATGACACAAAGTTCGATTTTAAATATGAGAGGCGACCTAATTAGCTACAAGCGAGTCCAGTCCATTCTAAGTATGTTGACAACAACTAGCACATCCTATCTGTTGCTAGCATCATTAGATGTTGCGAGAAAGCGACTTGCAACAGAGGGAAAACAACTAATAGATAAAACGATAAATCTTGCACAATACATTCGAAGACAAATTAATGACATTGAACACTTATACTGTGTTGGAGAAGAGATTCTTGAGTCAGACTCTGCATTTGATTATGATCCGACTAAACTAATTATTTCCGTGAAGGATCTTGGCATAACAGGCCATGATACGGAAGAGTGGCTTCGTAAAAATTATCGGATAGAAGTGGAAATGTCAGATTTGTATAATATCCTGTGCATTATTACACCTGGAGATTCAGAAAAAGAGGCCAATATTTTAATTGATGCCCTAAAAGCACTTGCTGAAGAAAGAAAAGATAAAGCGTCTAAAGTGGAGGCACGAGTAATGCTGCCAAACATCCCTCTACTAGCGCTAACACCAAGAGATGCTTTCTACTCTGAGACAGAATTAATTAATTTTGATGATTCAGTTGGAAGAGTCATTGCGGAATTTATTATGGTATACCCTCCAGGAATCCCTATATTCATCCCTGGCGAAATTATTACAGAAGATAACCTTGCCTATATAAAACGAAATATGGAAGCAGGATTACCTGTTCAGGGGCCTGAGGATTACGATTTCAAAAAGCTTCGCGTTATTAAAGAGCATCGCGCGATAAGATAATAGTGCTTTAGGTAACAGGAATGCCAAATGAAGGTATTCCTGTCTTCTATTTGGATATAAAAAATGCTAAACATTTATTTCTATAGGTAAGAACAGATTGGAGTTTTCTTTTTGAAAAATTATTTGATTATGACGATTATAAGTTTACTAATTAGTCTTGCTACCCCGTTTCTCTTTAAAAATTACATAGTACAAAAACCGACGCAATTAACACAATCCTTTCGTTTTGGTGGTCCCATCCCATTTGCAGAACAACAAAAGCTGTTGCCTGCCTCATCGAATGCCTATCCATTAGAAGTTTCATTCGAATCTCCCATGCAAACGAAAACTATTTTTCATCCCGTTTCATTTATGTTTAGCTTTCTTATGTTTTTCTTATTAATACTATCGATCTTCACTGTTCTTAAAAGCTATTTTGGAAAAATACCATCAAAGCGGAGACAATAAATAGTTGCATGGTTTTTAATTCTATTTAAATAAAATGCCTTTGATTATCCAAGGGCATTTTTTGTATTGTATTACTGTTTTGTTTATAAGGAAATGGCAATGGTAACAGAGATTGCCTCTCTACTTTCTTCTTATCCAAAAAAGCAAGTCCAAATGATTCAGAGCAAAACACTTATCTAATCCTTTTTAATTGTATGTTATGTTATATTTAGACTACAGAAATAATCGTCATAATTAAATGGAAGGATCCGTAAATAGATAAACTAATCATCGTGGCTAACATCGTTTTTCTTGTTGATTTTATGATTGTATTTCCTATAATAATCGCTAAATAAAAGAACACCCCAAACATAAACACTTTATAGAGGATTAAATCATGTCTTGATAACCATTCTATGATCGAAAAGCCACTCCAAATGATTAGTTGAAATAAAATTGCCGTATAAATCTTCAAGAAAAACCACCACCCTTCCTTCCTAAAACCTAACAATTAATACTAGTATATGTATCAATCTTTTGTTTTATTTTATAATTATTTTCTTCAAAAAAACAGTAATATGGCTGGACGGAATAAAGCTGACTATATGAAAAATGGATAAAATTAATAGATTTCTTTCCTTTTTAAAGTCAAAAAAAAGCCCTCTTATAAAGAGGACTTCTTTTTTTAGCAATTAACGTAAGATATGAATTGGGTTACCAATTGCAACTTCCGCTGCTTCCATTGTTACCTCACCTAAAGTTGGGTGAGCATGGATAGTCATAGCTAAATCTTCAGCTGTCATACCAGCTTCGATTGCTAAACCTAATTCAGCGATCATATCAGATGCACTTGGACCAGCGATTTGAGCACCGATTACAAGACCATCTTCTTTACGTGTAACAAGCTTCATGAAACCTTCAGCATCATTAAGTGCTAATGCACGTCCGTTTGCTGCAAATGGGAATTTAGCAGCTTTCACTTCGATACCAGCTTCTTTAGCTGATGCTTCTGTGTGACCAACTGTAGCTAATTCTGGCTCAGAGAATACAACTGCAGGAATTCCTAAATAGTCGATTTCTGCATTATGTCCAGCAATAACTTCAGCAGCAATTTTACCTTCATAAGAAGCTTTATGAGCTAATGGAGGACCAGAAACAACATCACCGATAGCAAAGATATTGCTTACAGTTGTACGGCATTGCTTATCTGTCTTAATGATTCCGCGTTCGCCTAATTCGATACCAACTTGTTCTAATCCAAGTTCGTCTGTATTAGGTTTTCTACCAACCATTACGAATACATAATCAGCTTCAACTGATTTTTCTTCGCCTTTAACTTCATATTTAACAACAACGCCAGTGTCCGTTTCTTCTACACCTTTAGCCATTGCTTTAGTGATGATTTCAGCACCTTTTTTCTTTAAGTTACGAGTAACTAATGAAGACATTTGTTTCTCGAAACCACCAAGAATTTCATCAGCACCTTCTAGGATAGTCACTTGAGTACCAAAGTTAGCGTAAGCTCCACCTAATTCAGTACCAACATATCCTCCACCGATTACAACAATTTTCTCTGGAATTTCTTGAAGTGCAAGAGCACCAGTTGAATCAAGAACTCGCTTAGAGAATTTGAAAGTAGGGATTTCGATTGGACGAGATCCTGTTGCGATAATTGCGTTTTTAAAAGTATAAGTTTGAGATGATTTTTCATCCATTACTTTTAATGTGTTAGCATCTACGAAATATGCTTCCCCATATGCAATATCAATTTTGTTCCCTTTTAAAAGTCCTTCTACTCCACCAGTAAGTTTTTTAACAACACTGTCTTTCCAAGCTTGAACTTTTGAGAAGTCAACTTTTACATTTTCAGTTGTAATACCCATGTCTGCAGAATGTGCAGCATGCTCATAACGGTGTCCAGCAGAGATTAAAGCTTTAGAAGGAATACATCCAACGTTTAAGCAAACTCCACCTAATACGTTTTTCTCAACAATTGTAACTTTTTGTCCTAATTGTGCTGCGCGAATTGCTGCAACATATCCACCAGGACCCGCACCAATGACTATAGTATCTGTTTCAATAGGAAAATCTCCAACTACCATGTTTTACGCCTCCATTAACAATAGTTCTGGATCGTTCAATAAACGCTTAATATGATTCATTGCATTTTGAGCAGTAGCTCCGTCGATCATTCTGTGGTCAAAGCTTAAAGAAAGTGCTAATACAGGAGCAGCAACAATTTCTCCATCTTGAACGATAGCTTTTTCAGCAATACGACCAATACCTAAAATAGCAACTTCAGGATGGTTGATTACTGGAGTAAACCATTGTCCACCAGCAGAACCAATGTTAGAAATTGTGCAAGATGCACCTTTCATTTCAGCTGGAGCTAATTTACCGTCTCTTGCTTTAACAGCAAGTTCATTAATTTCGTTAGAGATGTTAAAGATACCTTTACGATCAGCATTTTTAACAACAGGAACTAATAAACCTTTTTCTGTATCAGCAGCAATACCGATATTATAGTAATGCTTATGAACGATTTCGCTTGTAGCATCATCTAATGATGTGTTTAAAGCAGGGAATTCTTTTAGTGCACTTGTTAAAGCTTTTACTACATAAGGTAAGAATGTTAATTTAATACCTTTTGCTGCAGCAACTTCTTTATATTTCTTACGATGTGCAACTAATTTAGACACTTCCACTTCATCCATCAATGTTACGTGAGGAGCAGTATGCTTAGAGTTTACCATTGCTTTAGCAATCGCTTTTCTAATTCCACTCATTTTCTCACGAGTTTCTGGGAAATCACCTTCTGGAATAGCAAGTGGCTTAGGAGCTTCCGTTGCTGTTTCAGCTGGAGCAGCTTCTGCAGCTGGTTGGCTAGCAGGTGTTGCACCACCATTTAAGTAAGCATCAATATCTTCTTTTGAAATACGTCCGTTTTTACCAGAACCAGAAACAGCTTGAATTTCTACGCCTTTATCACGAGCATATTTACGTACAGAAGGCATTGCAATAATGCGTCTGCTTGGATCAACATCTGCTTCTTGTGCTTTGCTTTCTTCAGCAGCATCAGGTTTTGCTTCTTCAGCATCAGCTGGAGCTTCATCACCATGATCGCCTTTGAATTGAAGATTTTCATATCCAGGAGCATCAAATGTAATTAAAATATCGCCTACAACTGCTACTGTTCCTTCTTCAACCTTAACTTCTTCTACAGTACCTTCAACAGGAGAAGGTATTTCTACTACTGCTTTATCATTTTGCACTTCACATAATACATCATCTTCTTGAACTTTATCGCCTGGTTTAACAAACCATTTTACGATTTCGCCTTCGTGAATACCTTCACCAATATCAGGCAATCTAAATTGAAAAGCCAATGTGACAACCTCCTAATAATCTTATGAAAAAATTTTCTTCGTTCAACTAACTTATCTTCTAATTGTTGCGTAAATATTATTCGGTATTAATTAGAAAGTTAGAACTTTTTTAGCTGTTTCAATAATATCTTTAAAGTTTGGAAGCCATACAGTTTCAGCTTGTGTAAATGCAAATACAGTATCTGGTGCAGTTACACGTAAAACTGGAGCTTCTAAGCTTAGAATTGCACGATCATTGATTTCAGCAACAACATTAGCCGCAATACCAGCTTGTTTTTGTGCTTCTTGAACAACAACTGCTCTACCTGTTTTTTCAACAGATCCAATGATTGTATCGATATCAAGTGGGCTTACAGTACGTAAGTCAACTACTTCCACTGAATATCCTTCTTTTTCTAATTCTTCTGCTGCTTTAATAGACTCTTGAACCATCGCTCCATAAGTAATGATAGAAAGGTCTTTACCTTCACGCTTTACATCCGCTTTTCCAAGAGGAATAGTGTACTCTTCTTCTGGAACTTCTTGACGGAATGAACGGTATAATTTCATATGCTCTAAGAAGATAACAGGATCGTTATCGCGAATAGCAGAAATTAACAAACCTTTAGCGTCATAAGGAGTAGATGGGATAACAACTTTAAGACCAGGTTGTTGTGCCATTAATCCTTCTAAGCTGTCCGCATGAAGTTCAGGAGTATGAACCCCACCACCAAATGGTGAACGAATAGTTACAGGTGCGTTGTAACGTCCACCTGAACGATAGCGCATACGAGCCATTTGTCCAGAAATACTGTCCATTACTTCATATACGAAACCAAAGAATTGAATTTCAGGTACTGGACGGTAACCTTGAAGTCCTAAACCGATTGCTAAACCACCAATTCCAGATTCAGCTAATGGAGTATCAAATACACGATCTTCACTGAATTCTTTTTGAAGACCTTCTGTCGCACGGAATACACCGCCGTTTACACCTACGTCTTCTCCAAATACTAATACATTTGGATCATTACGTAATTCTGTGCGTAACGCATCAGTGATTGCTTGAATCATTGTCATTTGCGCCATGGCTTACTTCGACTCCTTTGCTGCATAAATTTCATATTGTTCTTGAAGATTAACTGGTAGCTCTTCATACATGATGTTCATTAAGTCAGTTACTTTTTGTTTTGGAGCTTCGTCAGCAATTTTGATTGCTTCTTTAATTTCTTCTTTAGCACGCTCAATTACTTCGTTTTCTTTTTCTTCGTTCCAAATGCCTTTGTTTTCAAGGAATTTACGGAAGCGCACTAATGGGTCTTTCTTTTCCCACTCGCTGTCAAGATCAGCTGTACGGTAACGAGTTGGGTCATCTCCAGCCATTGTATGTGGACCATAACGGTAAGTTAAAGTTTCGATTAATGTTGGACCTTCACCATTGATTGCTCTTTCACGAGCTTCACGAACAGCAGCATAAACTGCTAAAGCGTCCATACCATCTACTTGAATTCCAGGGATCCCTGCAGCAACTGCTTTTTGAGCAATTGTTTTCGCAGCAGATTGTTTCTCAACTGGAGTAGAAATTGCAAAACGGTTATTTTGTACAACGAAAATTGCAGGAGCTTTGAATGCACCAGCAAAGTTAATTCCTTCATAGAAATCACCTTGTGAAGCACCACCATCACCTGTATACGTAATTGCAACAGATTTAGCACCACGTTTTTTCATTCCTAATGCTACACCAGCAGTTTGGATGTATTGTGCACCGATAATGATTTGTGGAGAAATTACGTTTACACCTTCAGGAATTTGATTTCCTTGGAAGTGACCACGTGAGAATAAGAATGCTTGAGATAAAGGAAGCCCGTGCCAAATAATTTGCGGAACATCACGATATCCTGGAAGAATAAAATCTTCTTTTTCTAATGCAAATTGTGAAGCTAATTGAGAAGCCTCTTGTCCTGCAGTAGGTGCATAGAAACCTAGGCGACCTTGTCTGTTTAATGAGATAGAGCGTTGATCAAGAATACGTGTATATACCATACGAGTCATTAATTCTTGTAATTGCTCATCACTTAAATCAGGCATTGCAGATTCGTTTACAACTTCGCCCTCTTCATTTAGAATCTGAAGTGTTTGAAATTGGTTTGCCACTTGTTCAAGCTGTGCTTGCACATCAAATTGTGCCTTCTTTGTTTTAGAAGCCATTAAAGCCACCCTTTCCTTTCATATTAAAAGACTTTTTTCTGTAAAAACAAATAGATGTTTACAATGTGTTTGAATGTGGTAAACATTCAGTTGGGTAACGCTTTCTATTACTTACAGCATATCACTTTAAGTAACAAAAAAAACCATACTAAAACAGTTTTCCACAAATTACGCAAGAAAAAACGTCTTATAAATTAATTCGGTTTCCGTATAGACTGTATCAATTATTAATATGTAAATATTAATACAACTGTTCAATACATTTATAAGTTTAATATACTTAAATATTATCCGTCAATCTTTAAGCTCTAAGTTTTTATTATTTTTTTACATAAAATTAATACAACTGTATTATTTATAAAACTACATCTGTATTATACAGATACCACTATTTACAACTGTTTTATAATAATTTTCCTCCTTGTCGAATAAACACATTATTGCGATTAAAGAATACAGAAGTACAGTAACAACAGTTTCTATCATTAAATGTATTTTAATTCGCAGGAATTTCCGTAAAACTTTTGCTAATTCTCACCTCCACCATTGTGCCATGTTGGTCCATCTTATAGACAGCCACGTATTTCAAAAAAAATTTATTTTCCCCTATAAAAAAAACACAGTAACAGTTTGTCCAATTCAGCAATTTTCTTGCTCCTTGACAGATTCTGTTCCTGCGGTAAATGAAAATAAAACTTGGAAGACATAAAAAAATATAAAAAAGCTACTTACTCCTCTTCCTTCTCATCACTCATCTTAATTTTTATTCCTGCTTCATTATAGAAGTCTACTTTTAGTTCATTATATTTTTTCGTCAGTTCATTAAAGGTTTGATTATTTTCATACACTTTTTCATATGTTTCATTTATTTTCTTTACTTGCTTTTCTAAATCATCCATATTCACATCTTCATCTTTAAACATTTCATATAGTTTTTTATCACTGTTAAGCCCTTCTATGTAATTAGCGTATAATTTATCATGTTCTTCATAACGGGCCATCATTGTTTTATAAAGTTCGTCTGCTTTTTCTTTTAGCTCTTTATCTTCTTTTTCTTCTAGTTCTTCTATATCAGTTGTAATTGTCTCAAACTTTTCTTGCGACTGTTTAATGCTTTCTGCTTCTTTATCCATATATTCTTTTCTCTTGGCAATAGATTCTATGGCCTCATCTGATAATTTTGTGATTTCATCCATATCTTCTAAGCCAAGACTAATTATTTCGGAATAGATGTCTTGTTCTTTCTTCTCTAAAGTCACAAGAGGCTCTTGCTGCTCTTCAAAGCCAATTTCAATTTCAACCACTTCTTCTAGTTTTTCATACATTTTCTCACTTGGAGACTGAAAATTACATCCAGCAGCAATCATTGCAAATAGCAAGATTGTACTAAACAATAGCATACTTCGTTTCATCTGTTTCCTCCTCACTTTCTTATTACTATATCGATTCTTCTGTATTTTTACAATAACGGTTGGCTTATTATTACTCCCTTTGCCTTATTACTAACCCTTTTTAATTCCGTCATAATATAGTGTTATTCAATTTAAGTAAAATGAAACGGTTTATATATTAAACATATTAGCCTGTCCTATAATATATTATGGGTATATATGATTATCTTATTGCATAAAGTACTATTCTCTTGTATTAACTTTTCATTCTTTCTCTGTTAGACTACTTTATAGATAGAACAAGGAAGTGATTATGATGATAACAATGGCAGATATTATTCGGGATGGTCATCCAACATTAAGAAGAGTAGCAGCAGAAGTTACAATGCCACCAAGTCAAGAAGATAAAGAAATTTTAAAAAGCTTACTTGAATATGTAATAAATAGTCAAGACCCTGAATTAGCGGAAAAATATGGTTTAAGAGGCGGTGTTGGATTAGCTGCACCACAAATAAATGTTTCCAAACGAATGATTGCTGTTCATGTTAAAGATGAAAATGGCAAGCAATATAGCTACGCCCTTTTCAATCCAAAAATCATTAGCCATTCGGTTGAAAAAGCCTATTTAACTACAGGAGAAGGTTGCCTATCTGTAGACGAAGCCATCCCAGGATTTGTGCCAAGATATGCAAGAATCACATTAAAAGCTATTGATTTAGATGGCAAGGAAGTAAAGCTACGACTAAAGGGCTTACCAGCTATTGTATTCCAACACGAAATTGATCATTTAAATGGTGTCATGTTCTATGATTACATTAATGAAAATGATCCTTTTCTTCCTATTGAAAATGCAATTCCTGTGGAAAGATAGAGTTAAGAACATTCCTTCTTTCCTCCTGGTTCGATCATTTAATAAATTTCTTCGAGCCTTCTTCTCCCTTCCACTCCTAAACAATTACAATAGAAAAAAATCAATCTTCTTGCTTCCCCTCTTCCATTAGAGGGGACCCATTCGCTTTCATATAAAGTTAATTATTACGAAATAAAAGCCTATTTTACAATTACCAACATTAACCATGAGAATCCTGCAATAAATTTCATATACTATTACTATAAAAGGCTGTTTTTAATAAGATTGTTGTTATCATATATAAAAAAGCCTATTAAATGAACGAACCATTCGATGTGATTTAACACATGTAAAATCACCTTCAGTTTAAAAAAAAGAAAGAATCGGAAAAAAAACAACATCTCAAAAAACTATTTTTTTACAAAAAGAAAATATAAAATGTGAAGATGACTTTACTTTGTACAAGAATGGTTTAAAATAGAATTAAGGAGATGATCCACTATGTTAAAGAAGCTAAGAAAAAAGCTCTTAAAACAGTGGAAAGATTTACTGCGTAAAAAAACAATAGCTTAAAAAAATTGAAGGGTATTCTTATGGTCCGACCTATGCCACGCTTTGTTAAATATAGTGGTTATTATACCACTATATAAACCAAGCTTAGTGGGAAGAGTCTGACCTTTTATTTTATAAAGATTTAAAAATATTTTACATAATAAAGTTGATTATCTTTCAAACAATGGATTTTGATAATAATTGCTATTAAAAGAAAAAACATGAAAAACATGTTATTTTTTTATATAATAATTTTAGATATAAATGATTAAGGAGCGAATTACCATGATATTTAAAGTATATTTTCAAGATTTAAAAACAGAGGTACCAGTAAGAGAAAACACAAGAACAATATATGTTAAAGGTGTTTCTGAAAGAGATGTTAGAACAAAATTGGCAGAAAAACCATATAATATCGAGTTTATAACTCGTGTAGAAGGTGCATTCTTAGAGTATGAACAACAAAACGAAGACTTTACAGTATTGGAGATTGAATAATGAAATTTGTAAAAAATGATCAAACTGCTGTATTTGCCCTCGGTGGACTAGGGGAAATCGGTAAAAATACTTATGGTGTCCAGTTTCAAGACGAAATTATTTTAATTGATGCTGGTATTAAATTTCCGGAGGACGAGCTTTTAGGAATTGACTATGTTATTCCCGATTATACTTTCTTGGAGAAGAATGTAGACAAAATTAAAGGCTTATTTATCACGCATGGTCACGAAGATCATATTGGTGGTATTCCTTACCTTTTAAGACAAGTTAATATCCCTGTATATGGTGGAAAATTAGCATTAGCACTTGTTCGTAATAAGTTAGAAGAGCATGGACTATTGCGTCAAACTACGATGCGTGAAATTCAAGAAGATGATGTGATTAAATTTAGAAAAACATCTGTTTCCTTCTTTCGAACAACTCATAGTATACCTGATTCCTATGGTATTGTCGTGAAAACTCCACCAGGAAACATCGTACACACTGGAGATTTTAAATTCGATTTTACGCCCGTTGGGGAGCCTGCCAACTTAACAAAAATGGCTGAGATCGGTAAAGAAGGCGTTTTATGTTTATTATCTGACAGCACAAATAGTGAAGTGCCTAATTTCACAATGTCCGAAAAAAAGGTTGGCAAAAGTATTCATGACATATTTATTAAAGCAGATGGTAGATTGATTTTCGCTACTTTCGCTTCTAATATTTATCGTTTACAGCAAGTAACAGATGCTGCCGTAGAATTCGGTCGTAAAATCGCTGTTTTCGGAAGAAGCATGGAGGCTGCCATTAATATTGGCTTAGAGCTTGGGTTTATAAAAGCTCCAAAAGAAACCTTTGTAGATCCTCAGCAAATTAATCGTTTACCGGCTAATCAAGTTGTGATTTTATGTACAGGAAGTCAAGGCGAACCTATGGCTGCTCTTTCAAGAATTGCAAATGGAACACATAGACAAATCCAAATTATTCCTGGTGACACAGTTGTTTTCTCATCTAACCCTGTACCAGGTAATACACTAAGCGTTAATAAAACAATAAACATGCTTTTTAGAGCTGGTGCTGAAGTTATTTCTGGGCCACTTAGCAATATTCATACTTCCGGTCACGGTGGACAGCAGGAGCAAATGCTAATGCTACGACTAATTAAGCCTAAATTCTTTATGCCAATCCATGGAGAATTCAGAATGCAAAAAACACATGCGCAGACTGCTGTTGACTGTGGCGTCAAGGAAGAGAACTGCTTTATCATGGATAATGGTGAAGTATTGGCACTTTCAAGTGATACAGCGCAAGTTGCTGGTAAAATCCCATCCGGAAACGTTTATATTGACGGAAGCGGAATTGGAGATATAGGCAATATTGTATTACGCGACCGCCGAATTCTTTCAGAAGAAGGCTTAGTCGTTGTAGTAGTAAGCATTAACATGACAGACTTTAGAATCGCAGCTGGACCAGATCTTATTTCAAGAGGATTTGTATACATGCGCGAGTCTGGCGATTTAATAAATGATGCACAGAACTTAATAAGCAAGCATCTAAATAAAGTAATGGAACGCAAAACAACACAATGGTCTGAAATCAAAAATGAAATTATTGATACGATTTCTCCATTCCTTTACGAAAAAACAAAACGTAGACCAATGATTCTTCCAATAATTATGGAAGTATAACGGTATATAAAAGGCGCTGTATGTTCAATTCTTGAACATACAGCGCCTTTTTTTCGGTTATGAAAGTATTTTTAAAAAACTAAATAATTATAAGTCTAGCACCATAAACCCAATATCTTTCTTTCATTTGTACTGTATTTAGGCAAGAGTCCTCGCTTTTTCTTATTAATGATTAAGACATTACCTTTTTTTCAAAACGATTAATATCTGAATCCGCACCAATAACAATCAAAATATCATTTTCTCTTATTGGTTCTGATGCCTGAGGAGAAACAATAATCTCCTTGTCTCTTTTTATAGCAACAATCGTGATTCCATATCTCGCACGAATATCTAAATCAATAATGGAACGACCATCTAATTTGTGGCTAGCCTTAATTTCCACAATACTATGTTCATCAGAAAGCTCCAAATAATCAAGGACATTATTAGAAACAATATTATGCGCAATCCTCTTCCCCATATCTCTTTCTGGATGAACTACTGCATCTGCTCCTATTTTACTCAACACCTTCTCATGATAATCATTTTGAGCCTTTACCGTTATATTTTTAACACCTAGCTCCTTTAACATTAAAGTAGTTAAAATACTCGCTTGTATATCCTCGCCTATCGCAACTATAACGTGATCAAAATTACGGATTCCAAGACTCTTTAATACCGTTTCATCTACTGCATTACCGACCACTGCATGTGAAACTAGATTTGCATATTCATTTACTTTTTCTTCACTTTTATCAATTACCATAACATCCATACCTAGTTCCGTTAATTCCCGACAAATACTGCCTCCAAATCTTCCTAGGCCAATTACCGCAAATGCTCTTTTCACTATTAAATCCTCCAACTATCGTATAAATTTTATCTCGCATCACAAGTATTATTATCTCCTATAATAAACATTCATTTTAAGCGAGAAGCAACACCTATTCATAACTATCTTATCAATGCCAGTTAAAACTCCTAAATAATGATGTTTCCCGTTATCTAATGAAACGCCATTATTATAACATTAAATGAAGCTGTATTGATATACTTTCCAGATGCCAAATTATATTCGCTAAGTTCTGTCTAATTGGCCATTTAATACTCGACTTATTCGGGTATCTAACATTTTCAAATTAATCCCGCCAGCCTGATAGTATCGTAATTTCCCAGCCTGATCAAATAAATTATAAGATGGCACATATTCATTTGAAAATGCTTTGGCTAGCTGAAATTCATGATCTACATAAATGGATTGTGTCATCTTATATTCCTCCACCGTTTTTTTCACTAATTCTATGTTCAAATCATGTTCCGACCGAGGAAAATGTACAGAGATAACAGTCAAATTTTCTTGATAAAAATCTCTGTATTGGTTTAGTTCTGACATAGCCCTTTTACAAAAATAACAGCTTATAGACCAAAAGTGAATTAAAGTTACTTTATTTCCACCTTTCTCCATTCCTTTTGTTTCTCCATTAATCCATAGTGTCGGAGCACCCCATTCGGGAAGTGGATCACCTATTTTCACAGTAGTATTTACCCTCTTTCCTTTTCTCTCTAAAAAATATTAATATAACCTCTAGTTTATCAAATACATATAAGGGAATAAAAAGAAAATACTTGGCTAGTTAATTTTTACAAAAGGAGTACAGCATTAAATGTTCTATTTAAACAATTTAAAAACCTATATACAAACCATACATTGGGGAGACTTCTTCTTAAATACTGCCCTTGTAGCAATAAAAATACTGCTTATCCTTCTTAGCTATCTTCTAATTAAAAAAATGGCTAAGCAGCTAATAAATAAATTATTCGAATCCTATATTAAAAAAAACTCTATCTCTAGAGGTAGAGCTTTTACACTGGAGAGCCTGATTAATAACCTAATTACCTATGTACTATTTTTCATTCTCATTATAACCATACTCCAATTGCTCGGTATCGATGCTACAGCAATATTGGCTGGTGCAGGAATTATAGGATTAGCAGTCGGCTTTGGAGCTCAAGGACTTGTTAGTGACCTAGTGTCAGGATTTTTTATCCTATTAGAAAAACAATTAGATGTTGGGGAACTTATAACGATTGGAGAATTTTCAGGCACAGTAGAACAAGTTGGCCTTAGAACAACCCAAATACGAGCAGCAGATGGCACTTTACACTTTATCCCGAATCGAGAAATTACACAGCTTAGTAATCATTCCCGGGGAGAAATGCAAGCTCTAGTGGATATAGATATTTCAGTCAACAATGATTTGCAGAGAACATTAGAAATACTACAGCAAGTTTGTGAACGTATTGCAGACGAAAACGACACTATAACAGATGGCCCAAATCTAATTGGTATACAAAATTTAGGTGCAAATACGATTACAATAAGAATAATTGCAAAAACAAAAAATATGGAGCAATGGGGAATGGAACGCTTGATTAGACAGGAAGCGAAAGTCGCGCTTGATGAAAATGGGATTCAATTCCCACAAGCACCCCTAGTGATTGAAAAAGAAAATTAATGCTTTAAAAAAGCTTACTGCTATTATTCCAATATAAAGCAGTAAGCTTTTTGTTTACAAATAAGCAACCGTCCGAACAATTAATTTCCTTTTTTCATTAAATACGCAGTTAAAACATTAACAGCTACTTGTAATGCGTCTTCTTTCGGATTAAGCTTGCTATGATGTAAACCATATGGAGAATCAACACCTAGCCAAAACATAAACCCTGGAATGTCCTTTAACATATAGCCAAAATCTTCGCCCGTCATTGCTTCTTTGCATTCCAACACATTTGCTTCTGTTTCGTATTCAATAAAATCCATAAACTCTCTTGTTAATGGCTCATTATTATAGACTTGATAATAACCACTACCGAAATCAATCGTACTCTCACAGTCATAGCCAATTTCAATACCATTCACCAAAGCTTGGACACGTTTCTTTACTTTATCCATTGCCTCACTTGAAAGGGTTCGCATTGTCCCTTCTAGTCTTGCATTTTCAGCAATGACATTTTGCACAGTTCCACCTGTGATTTTTCCGATGGTCACAACAGCACTATCGAGCGGATCAATATTCCTGGATACAACAGACTGAAGCTGGGAAACCAGACTACATGCTGCAACTACCATATCATTAGTAAGATGTGGGTATGCTGCATGCCCGCCTTTCCCTTTTAAATCAATAAAAAGCTCAGAAGTGTTTGCAAATAGCAAGCCCGGCTTTACTGCGATGGTGCCTACTGGATATTCAGGAGCTACGTGAAGAGCCAGGATAATATCAGGCATCCATTCTTTAAGCTCCTTACTTTCAAGCATAGGCTTTGCTCCGCCTGGTCCTTCTTCAGCAGGCTGAAAAATAAACACAACATTATCTTTAATAGGAGTTTCCATTATATTTGCAAGTAAGCCTAAAGCAATGGTCATATGAAAATCATGTCCACAAGCATGCATTTCTGTAGGGTGCTCAGATAGAAATGGTAATTCCGTTTCTTCAACAATTGGCAATCCATCAATATCTGCTCGGTAGCCAATCGTTTTCGTTGGGTTAAGTCCATGAACCTTAACAATAATCCCCGTTTTCCATGTTCTTATTTCTACTCGTTCATTTGAAAAGCTTTGAATTTTTCCGAGTAAATATTGTTGTGTTTTAAATTCCTTAAATCCAAGCTCTGGAATTTTATGCAAATCTCTGCGGATTTGGATTAAATCAATCGTATTCCCCATATAAATCCCCTTCTCTTCCTATTTTCTGATGAATGCTTTCCTTTTCTCTATTTCTAAAACAAAAGCGTGGAAACTTCTCCACGCTTTACACTGAAAATTATAGTTGACGTAGCTCTTGCATAATTTCCGTTTTTGATTTAGTTTTATCATCAATTTCTTTAACTACACGTGCAGGAGCTCCTGCAACTAATGTGTTTGCTGGGACATCTTCTAGTACAATAGAGCCTGCAGCTACTACAGATCCTTGACCAACTGTAACTCCTTCAACGATAACTGCATTTGCGCCCACTAATACATCATCTTCAATGATAACTGGTTTAGCAGAAGGTGGCTCAATAACACCTGCTAATACTGCACCTGCACCAATATGGCAGTTCTTCCCTACGGTAGCACGTCCACCCATAATAACGCCCATATCAATCATTGTACCTTCGCCAATTGCAGCACCAATATTTATAACTGCACCCATCATGATTACTGCATTGTCGCCAATATCCACTTGATCACGAATAATAGCACCTGGCTCAATACGCGCTTTAATATTTTTTAAGTCTAGTAAAGGAATTGCAGAGTTTCTACGATCATTTTCAATCACATAATCTGTAACTTTGTCCTGGTTTCCTTCGATGACACTTTGAATATCAGCCCATTCTCCGAAAACTACACCAGAATTTCCACTGATAAAGGTTTGAACATTTTCACCAAAATCAACTGCAGATAAATCGCCTTTCACGTATACCTTTACCGGTGTAGATTTTGTACTATTTTGAATAAATGAAATAATTTCATTTGCATCCATCATTTTCATAAACTAATACCTCCATTATGTATATATGCAATACTAAAAATTACTTTACCAAACAAAAGTGATGAAAACAAGCCATAAATACTAACTTTTATCTTCGATTCATCCCTTTCCCCTTTTTTCTTCTTCCAGATATTCGTGAACAATTTCTAAAAAAGCTTGTACCTGTTTTAATTGAAAAGTTGCTTCATAGCCAATTAACCAAGTTCCTCTTGTGATTGGCTCATTATAATCATTAAATAACGGAATTCGGGAAAGTGCATCATCTACTTTTTTTAAGGCAATAGAAGGAAGTATACTATAACCAATCCCATTAAAAGAAAGCTGTTTACATGTTTCAATCTGATCCACGACAATAGTATTGTTCGGAGGCAGTTGAAAATTCCGATGCCACCAAACCTGTATTTCTTCGTAATAGTTTGAATCACTTTTAAATTGGATAAACGGCCGATTCGTTAAAGCAATATCCTCAAGCTTCGCAATTTCTCGATCCACTAAATAAAGGGGGTCATCAAATAAATGAATTTTAATTCCCTTCCAATCGGATACTCCTCTTACAATACCTATATGCATACTATCCTCAGAAACAGATTTCATCATATCGCTACTCCAGCCTGTTACTAATGATACCTTTGCCTGAGGATAGCGCTCAACAAATCGTTTTAAGACCTCCGGAAGCCAGTTCTGTCCTACGATACTTGCAAC
Organism: Bacillus sp. T2.9-1; assembly: GCF_950097965.1. NCBI lineage: Bacteria > Bacillati > Bacillota > Bacilli > Caryophanales > Bacillaceae > Bacillus > Bacillus sp. T2.9-1. The sequence continues at coordinate 22,638 of NZ_CATNHG010000072.1, read as the reverse complement.
AGCTATCTTTAATGTTCCATACACTTCTTCTTTGAAAGCATGAATGGATTCTTTCACTTCTTCTTCTTTCTTTAGCGTTTCCATTGCGAATTTCGTTACTAATTCGCCAGCAGCAGTAAGCGAAAGCCCTCTTTGTGACCTAATAAATAATGGTGTCCCCCAATCTTTCTCGATATTTTGCAGCCTTTGAGAAAGGGCGGGTTGTGTGACAAAAAGTCTTTCTGCTGCTTTTCTCATATTCATTTCTTGTGCAAGAACGGTTAATAATTTTAATTCAGAAATCGTTGACATGATAGTATCCTCATATAAAAAATTTGTTATCAAAAGAGGGAAAGAACTCTAATGAAGAGGTGAATAAGAGCGGCTACAGTAGGTGAAAGGAATTTAATTGTTATAGATTATTGGTGATTGTTTTGATGTAAATAATTGTTAAGTCGCTTTAATATTGCTCTTCTCGTTAAAATCCCTTCAAAATAGCCATCTTCTGTTTCTACACAAATAAAAGGATGGTCTACCAAATGTTTAATCGTATGTAATACAGAACTATTACTCTTCACTCTCGGCATTACAGTGTTCATAATTGTTTCTACTTTTATTTCTTCTAATTTTTCAAATTCAATTCTTTCTAGTCCAAGTATACTCTCCATAATAATTGGCGTACTCACCAATCCATGGAGCTTATAATGTGCATCTAATACAGGGATTGCTGAGTATCCACTTTTTGTTAAGACTAGCAGAGCGTGTTCTAAACTGTTTCCTACCTGTACATGTGCAACCCGTTCAGACGGAATTAATAAATCATTTAAAGTGATGTTTAAAAACTCTTCGCTGTGCATACTTATCATAGCCGAAAACTCCTCACAAAATATATTTATACCTCATTTTATCACAGTTTCCGGCTTAATGCTCCTTTAACCCTTACTCGTTTTTATATTCCTTACAAGTAGTTGACAATGAGGGCATTGAAAGATTACATTTTGATTAGATTGAGCTGTCAGTACATTCTCTAATTTTTCCTCACGAGAGCATTCTGGACAAATAACCGTTGGCATCATGTTTATCACCTCAACTATTAGTATGGATTCACTTGCTTTTTTCATGTAGTAAAATTAAAAGTATAAAAAAAGCTTTCTGCATTTGGGTATCCGTAAATGCAAAAAGCTTCTTAAAAATCTTACTGAATTAAATCAAAAATCTCAATTGTAATCATATCAACATTATCAAATTGATATCTTTTTGGTTTTTCTTTGTCATTATAGACTTCTAGTTCAAACGTTTCTGTTTTTGGATGAAATGTAACTTGACACTTTCTCTCCCCATTTACCTCGAAGAAACGTTGAGTTGGTTCTCCCCCAGTTGCCTGCTCTTGCAGATTCTTTAATCTTGTTAATATGCCTTGTAATTGTGACATGCTCTCTCTCCTTTCAAAACAAACCTTTTGTTAACAATAGGTTTCACTATTAGCATGTTTCTATACACTTTCTTCGTTAAATAAAGTACCATTCGCCTCTTGTGTAAAATGCCAATACTAACAGAATAAAAGATTGTCGAGAGTTTGTCCAAGTAAAACTAAAAAAAACTAGTTGTTTTTTTATTATTTATTTCATCTGAATATTCTAACATATAAAATCATAACAAAAAAACACCTTTCTTATAGCAAAATGGAAATAATCATTTGTCTAATTCCGCACATCTACAGCTCCCTCAGAATCCAAAAAGTAACCTTTCCTGTTTAAACCTATTCCTATCATTTGCTAAAATGAATTGCACGAAAAAAGCTTTCTTTGTATGATTAGAAGTAGAATGAATGTAGGAGGAACAAAATGCACCAAATCACGTTATATACCCAGCCTGACTGTCCCCCTTGCGAATATTCCAAGCTCTTTTTAAAAGAACATGGATTTGACTTTGTAATAAAAGATATTCAAAAGGATTCGCGTGCGAAAACAGAATTAATAAAGAAATACCAATCCTTTTCAACCCCAACTTTTGTGGTAGATGGAACTGTAATTTATGGTTTCGATTTGGAAAAACTTAAAATTGCTTTAAATCTTTAACAGCAAGTCACCAATGTGGCGTACACTATACGTAAAAAAGTGCGCCACACTTTCATTATAGCTAATACCTCAAAATCTAGAAAATAACTCTTACAAGCTATTTTAGCGTTTGTACATTATGATTTTTCCAATTGTTACTGATATAAGTTACTTGATTTTCTATTGCAAACAAGGGCATATAAACCAATGTACTATAGTTATTTTCTTTGTTATTTATAATGGTTCTTACCTCTTTATCTGTCAGCATATTCGTAACAATCCAATTCTCATTCACCTTTCTTATAAGCACTCCTTCATAGGCTCCTTCATATACTTTTTCTCCAAATATAATTGGTTCATAATATTCATATAGAAGAATACTATTTTCTTCTGTTTCTATAAAGGTTTGATCGGATAACTGATAAAAAGGCAGATAATATTTTCCGAATTCATTACCGTATGTATAAAATGCCCCATTTTCTCCAGTCAAGTTTTCATTAAGAAATAAATAGATTAGTTTCTCCGAAAAATAAGGTGCCAATATTTCTTGTATCTCCTCCATATCCCTCGCTTCTTTACTTAATGACACCTGTGCTCGAAATGCCTTTTCTACAAAAGCAAAGACTTCATCCCTACTTGTCAAATGGCTGGTAGCATGTGCGGAATATGGAAATATACCAAGAAGCAAAATAATCACTATAGTAAAGAAGCTTTTATTCATCCTACTCTCTCCTTCTCTATTTATTTCATTTAAACTTTACCCTTAATTTATGGCATAAAAACAAGCTGAAGAGAAAATCTCTTCAGCTTGTTTTAACTAAGTAGCAATTTCTTTCGATCAAGAAAATTATAAGATAAATCAATAAACAAATATTCCTTGGCGTTTAATGGGTATGAATAAGTTCTTACTGTTTCTCCTGTTTCGATATCACTATATAAATCAGACAATATCCCTCTTTTTTCATTCCTCATTTTTATAATATTTTCTAGGAAATATGGTCGCCAACTCCAATTTTTGTGTGCATATTCAGGCTGAATAATCCAATCACTATCGTATTTAATAATATTTGCAGATTTTTGAAATCCATCTTCATCACATACATACATTCGAAAAGCAACATCTGTTAAATCAGCAGTAAGTAATTTCAAAAGCTCTTCATAGGAAGAATATTTCTTATATTTAACAAGCAATGACTGTAATTGAACTTGAAAATCCTCTGTTAATTCAAAAATTGTTGATAGTTTTTTCTTTTCTGAAAAAATGAACTCATGAAACAAATCTCTTAATATTTCTTTTCTACAATTGCGATCAACGAAATTTGCCTCAGGATAGTGTAAATAGTATCCTTGATAAAATCTCCCACCATTTTTCCAAGCAAATTGAAGCTGATATACCATCTCAATATTTTCAAATAATAAAGTAGCACCAATTTTTCGAGCAAGCATAGATAGCGAATATAAAACATTTTGGTAAGCATGCGAGGTAGATGTAGATCGCAAAGCTAATAAATCAATTTTTAGGATATCAGGTGCTAAATCACCGAGTCTGTCTAAATAGCTACTATCACTTCCCATTTTATCAATGGCAATTTTAATGCCATATGTTCGATAATAAAGTAATAAATGATCTAAATGATAAAATTGCCCATGATAATTTCGCTCTGAAATCTCCAGAACGATTCGATCTAACTTGAAGCCTTTCCCTTCATATTCCAGCAATGTTTCTAAAAATGATTCTCCATCATCCTTCATCAAGATTTCAGCATCTCTATTGATAAAGAGCAATACATCCTCGTCAAGGGACAACGCTTTATCCAGCGCCTTCGTTAAAATAACTTGATCTACCTCAATTTTATATTCATCAGGAATTCCTTCATCAAAAAAGAAATCTCCAAGGCTTTCAACACCATCTGCTCCATTATATCTTCCTAATATTTCATAACCGATTACTCGATGTTCATCAGCGCTAAATATAGCTTGAAAATAAGGGATGACATTTTCTAAATCAGTCAAAATATCCAAAGCATCCATATTTTGATAGCCTCCCCACAAGAAAAGCAAACTCCTTTGCTTATCGCTTCCGTTATAAATCATTTCGTCCTTTTTTTGATGATATTTATTTTTAGAGAGTAAGTAGGCAAAGGTTCTTCACTTTATTCTAAGAATTAAAATAAACCTTATTATATCATATAAATCCTTAGCTAAAGAAACATTGATAGAAAATTCTTTCAATTTTTAGCTGAAACACAGTTTCATCCGATGATATCATTCCACAGGCAAGCACAATAAAAAAAGGATAAGGTGTTGGTAATAATATGTCCTTATAATTTTGTTTGAAATTTCGTATGATAAAAAATAGGAGTTGGCAAGAAAGAGGTAGTAAAATGCAGTTGTGTAAGCTATTACTGTTGCTCACTCCCTTTTTCGGGTCCGAGCAAACTTGGGAATATTTCCATATTGAAGAGAGTAAGCCAAAAGTAGAACAACTACATCAAGAATCTAGCACGAACAAAAGTGTATTGCTTGATGTTCCTTTGATAAAACAAAATCCTGAACTAAAATATGGATGTGAAGTGACCAGTTTAACGATGGTTTTGAATTACGCTGGTGTTAAAGTAAATAAAATGGAGCTTTACAAAAATATTCAGAAGGACATAGACCCATTGATTCGAAAAAATGGCAATATTATCGAATGGGGAGACCCCTCTATTGGATTCGTAGGTGATATGACTGGAAAAAAGCCTGGGTATGCTGTATTTGATAAGCCAATGGAAGATCTAGTTAACAAATACCTCCCAGAAAGAGCCGTTAACTTAACGAAATATTCTTTCCATGATTTAGAGAAACATGTTCAAAATGGTTATCCAATTGTAGTTTGGACAACAGGTGATTATCGTTTACCAGATAGATGGGAATCATGGAAACACAATGGAAAAACAATTAAAACACCATTAGACCTACACGCTGTTGTATTAGTTGGCTTCAGTAAGAATCATGTTTACTTAAATGACCCCTTATCAGGTAAAAAGAATGTTAAAGTCGATAAAAAGACTTTTATTAAATCTTGGCATGCTTTAAAGTCCAGAGCTATTAGTTATCGGTAAAAGTGTATAAAAAGGATAATAAATAGAACGTATTCATAATTTGTTTGCAACAACATTTAACGATTAGCGTTGATTGCATCCACCTATTGATAATTGTTAAAGTAAAGAAGGGATTCCGAGTGTAAATCCAAATTCCCTTATTCTTTTCCTCCAAAAAGCAATTATCTGTGCGCTGCAATCAACGTGTTTCTTTCAAATAGACTCAACCCTACATTTTTTTAAGTACTAACAAAAAGATATGCGTCCAGCTATCCTTCTAGGGTCTTCCTTTTTATTAACTCGCTTAATATAAGTTTATGTTTCCATCTTTCTATTCATGTTTAAAAATCCTTAAGAAATTGCTCCGCCTCTTCACAAGTCAATGGTCGAGAATAATAAAAGCCTTGTGCTTTTTGACAATTTGCCTCTTTTAAGAAGTCTTCTTGCTCTTTCGTTTCCACACCTTCTGCAATAACTTCTATCCCTAAATTTTGTCCTAAGTGAATAATCGTTGTCGTAATGGCAGCATCCTTTGCATTTGTAACCACATCTTTTACAAAGGATTGATCAATTTTTAATACATCAATCGGAAATTGCTTAATATAGCTTAGAGAAGAATAACCAGTTCCAAAATCATCGACAGAGATAATAACCCCTAAATCCTTTAGTTTTCGCAAAATAGGAATTGCTTCTTTAATATTCTCCATAACCCCTTCTGTAATCTCAATCTCCAGCAAGGACGGTTTAATATTAAATTTTTGAATAGAGTAACGTATCATTTCAACAAAATTGGGTTGTTGAAATTGCTTTGGTGAGATATTAACTGCTATACGCACATCCTTATGGTATAAAGTTTTCCATGTATTTATTTGCTCACATGCCTTTTCGATTACCCAGTTTCCAATAGAAATAATGAGACCTGTGTCTTCAGCAAGTGGGATAAAATCATTGGGTGCAACTAGTCCCAATGAAGGACTCTCCCATCTTAATAATGCTTCAAAACTATTAAATGTATGACTCTTTAAATCAATTTGTGGCTGATAATACAATTTTAGTTCATTTTTTTGGACTGCTTTTCGCAATTTTGTTTCTAATGATACTACATTTGTTAAATTTGAAGTCATATCAGAACGATAGAATTGATAATGTGCCTTACCTCTTTCTTTCACGCGAAAAAGTGCCTCATCCGCGTTCTTAATGATTTTCTCCATGTCATCTCCATCATATGGATACATACTAATTCCGATGCTCGGGCTAATATAGTATTCATGAGAGTTTAAGTAGAAGGAATTTGCAAAACTTGAGATAATACGTTGAACTAAGCTTGCTGTTTCTTGTCTATTTGTATTGGACAGGAGAATATTAAATTCATCTCCTCCCTGTCGATATACATGGCATTTATGATTTTTAAATTCTAATAATCGTTCCGCAACTTTTATGAGAATTTGATCTCCGACAATATGACCAAATGTATCATTGATATATTTAAACCGATCTAAATCAATCGTCATTAAGGCAAACGTAACTTTCTCTGTTTCAGCCTTCTTAATCTCCAGATTTAAATCTTCAACAAGGGCTCTTCTATTATAAAGACCCGTTAGCTGATCATGAAAGGACATATAGCGAATTTTTTCTGCCGTTTCCGCACGTTCAGAAATATCCCTTAAGATAACATAAATACCTCTAATGGTATCATTCACTTTAATGGGAACAAATTTTGTATGAATGGACAGTTTTTTTCCATTTTTGCTTTTTAACTTACAATCTAGCGATTGGGATGTTTCCGTTAATTTGCATTTTCTAAAGCTATCGTAAAATAAGGTATTACCCTCATCTATGAGTTCATACAGTGAAAACAGTGGCAGTTTTACATCACTAAAGTCAATTAACTTTAATCCAGTTGGATTCACTTCTTGAATAACCCCATCTAAGCTAACCGTGAATACGGCATCTAAATTATTTTGAACTAATGAACGATATTTCTGTTCGCTTTCATGCAACAATCGTTTTTCTTTAATGGACTCTGTAATATCTCTTGTGATGGATACAATATACTTTACTTCATTCTGTTCATCTATAATAGGCGTCAAAACAGATTCCGCATAAATGATATCGCCATTATCTGTCAGTATTTGATCTGTATAAATATGATTCTTCTTTGTTTCACATACAATCGTATATTCCTGTTGTAATCTATCAGCTATTTTCTTAGAAGAGACATCTTGAAACCCTTTCCCTATGAAATCAATTGGTAATTGAGAAAATAAAAAGGCAGCCTCATTGACAAAGATATACCGAAAAGTATTGTCTTTTTCTGCTTTCATAATAAATACCATATCTTTTATATACATAAAAATAATTTCAAAAATAATATTTTCTATATTTGATTTAGATTGTGCTATCATTTTCTTACTTGCATTATTCTTGTTAAATTCGTTCATCCATCTCATTCCTAACATGCAGCGATATATTATTTTGTTTCGAATAAGATTAACTCTATTAACAATCGCTATCCAATCTAATTTTCTTTTACTACTTTTATCGGCATATATATGAAAGTTTGTACTTAAATAGATAAAAAATTTAGTTTATTCGTATAAAAGGGCTAATCCTAGATTATTATTCTAATTTTAAAGAAATAACGGAAAAGATATTCTCTTTTTATTTCCTTTTCTCTCGTAAAAATAGTATAATAACTTGTACAATTTAGTAAGAAAGGAGCATTAACCGATTGAATAAGCAGCAAAAATATCCACCACCAATACAACCTACTGTTGAAAATCTTCTCCAAGCAATTTCTGTTGTAAATCGTCATGCAAAAACTGCTCCAAACCCAAAGTTTTTATATAAATTGAAGCATGACAGTTTACATAAGCTATTAGCAGAAGGCAAAGCAAAAAAAATGGGTCTACACTTCTCAAACAATCCAAAATATAGCCAACAACAATCAGATCTATTAATTGCATGTAAAAACTATACTTTTCATCTACCTCCAACTAAAAAGGATTTTGAGGAATTGCCACATTTAGGATCTCTCAATCAAAGTGTTCGAAATCCCAAATCAACTCTATCCTTAACACAATCAAAAAAGCTTTTATCCGTTTACACTGGTTTAAAAGAAGATTCGCCACCTAATCAAACATTCCGCAAAAAGCAATACCAAAAACCAGTATTTAAAAAGCTCGGTGAAAGCTATTAATTTTTGCTCTTTCTCAACTATTTGCAAAGGGGCTAATCCCTCTAATCAACTTATCTCTTTAACAAAGAAAAGCTGCCAAGCTATTTTGCTCTTAAGGTCAAAATAGCTTGGCAGCTTTCATTAAATCACATACTTTTCTTTTAAAACATAAGTATTATAAAATGATGTCGTCGATAATTTGAATTAATTCGTTAATCTCTGGTTTACTTACTTGGGCATTTGCTCCAACAACCTGCCCCTTATGTCTTAAACCCTCTGTAATTAATGACGAAAATATAACGACAGGTAACTTAGATAAGTTTGTATTATCTTTAACTAGCTTTGTTAGATGATGCCCGTCCATTTGTGGCATTTCAATATCTGTAATCATTAACTGGGCAACCTCGTCTATAGAAGTACCATTCTCCACATTTTTTGTTAAATAAGCTAATGCTTCACGACCATTTTCAAAAAATGTAATGTATTGAAAGCCTGCAGCGCTCAACGTATCTTCCAGTAATTTTCTTAGAAGGGCAGAATCTTCCACAACAATTAGTTTCTTATCACTTCTTGCTCTTTCCCCTAATTTTTTCACTTGTTGTACATTAATTCCGGATTCAGGATTAATATCTACCACTATTTTTTCAAAATCCAGCAGTAAAATCATCTCTCCGTTTAATTTAACTACACCAATTATTTGGCTTTCTGATCCATAATAAGTCTCAGATGGTTTCTCAATATTTTCCCATGATATCCGGTGGATTTGTGTAACATTATGAACATGGAAAACAATTTTTGTTTTATTGAATTCAGAAACAATATATTTATCTTTTTCAGGAGTATCAGAAGGAGCATATCCTAATACGTTTGCAAGATTAACTACTGTTAATACTTCTCCTCTTAGTTCCATTATTCCTTCTACATAGGGATGGGCATGTGGTATTGGAGTAATCGGTACTGGATTAATAATTTCCTTCACCTTAATAACATTTATACCAAAATTGTTCTTTCCAACACTAAATTCCACAATTTCAAGCTCATTTGTTCCAGATTCTAAAAGTATTCCTTTGTCGTTTTTCATTTATTTCTGTCCTTTCGTGGTTCTAAAAATTCGTTCATTTATGAAATCCACTTTTCAGTTATTTACCTATTCTTTATATCGGACTATTTATCTATTCTTAAAGTAAGTTTATTCAATTTTCTCCAATTAGAAACTATCTTTGCTCGCTAACAATATCCTCTTTTTTAATCCATCTAGCCAACAATTACTATACCTAATACAGTTATATTAAAAAAGACTGTTCCTAAAGGCAACAATCAAGCAGCTTTTTCCATTGGTTTCACCATTTACGGAATATCTGCTTTCGTTAGCCTTCTTGAACAGCCTAGCCTACCATTCTTCTTTTACGCGTGCATGGATTACTAATCCAATAATAGTTAAAATAATTAACGAGCCTAGCGCCATCCTGCTCGCTATATTTCCTAAATCAGCAAATATGAGTGTAATCGTACCATATACAAATGGACCGATAATGGAAGATACCTTACCAGAAAAGGCAAATAGTCCAAAGAACTGGCCTCTCTTCTCTTCTGGAGTAATATCAACAATATATGTTCTTGTCGTTACCCACATACTCCCTAGAGCAACTCCAAAAAGACTCCCAGCAATCCAAAATGCCCCTTGATTCCAAGCAAATGTTGCAATAATCAAAGCGATAACTAATAATATCCCTACATATCGTACAGCTCGATATGCTCCAACTTTTTTTGCAATATATCCAAAGATAAAGGATCCAATGATGCTTGCAATAGTTGACACAAGATATAGAATAATGAATTTACCTGAACTTATTTCAATAACTGTATTTGCATAATCTGCCATCATAGCAATTGTAGTTGCTAAGGCATCATTAAGAAAAAAATAGGCAAGCATAAAAGTAAAAATCTTTCGATAATTCCTCATCTGCTTAAAGGTTTCCACTATTTCACCATAGCCTGAGAAAATAGATTGCTTTTGGACATTTTCTTTTGGTTTGTCTTTAATGAAAAAAAATAATGGCAAGGATAAGAGCAAAAAGAGAATCCCAGTTGGTATAAATGATTGATTAAAAGCCCCGTCATCTATAAATAAATAAACAGATAATCCAATAAGTGTTCCGATATAACCTACTGCGACACCAAATCCGGAAATTAACGGGATTTGTTCCTTGCTACCTAAATCAGAAATCATTGAATCATAAAATACTAAGCTAGAATGATACGTAAATTTCGATAGTACAAAAAAAAGAACCACGAAACCTAAGGACAATGGTATTCCAAGTATCGTTTGTGAAAACTCAATAGACGAAAAGATCCCCATTGCAATTGTTCCTAGCACTGTTAATAGTGTCAGGATTACAATATATTTCTTCTTTTTTCCTGTTCTGTCCATAATTACTCCAAATAACGGTGTAAAGATAACTAATAAAATGCTTGCAAGGGCATTTGCATACGAAATAAACGTGGATGCTATTTGTTGCTGTACCTCACCTGAACCAATCATTCCCTTTAAATAGAAGGGGAAAAAGACTGTATTAATATTAGACGAAAAAATGGTATTAGCAGCATCATATAATGCCCAAGAAAGAATGGGCAAGGAAAAATACAACGCCCATCCTTTTTTTTCCATTTGAACTTTATTTGTTACTGACTCCATCCATCAAGCTCTCCTCTCCAAAAAGCAAGTATGACATTTTATTTACTGTTCGTTGTCCCCGATAGGAAATAAAACGCATTATTTTCTCACCACAAGAGAACCAACAATTAAATCATGTAATGCTTGTTTTTTCTCTGTAAAAGCAGCCAAAATAAAACCAATCAAAAGGATTCCCGATAAAAGACTTGATACTACATATCTTCCTAGGCTTCTCCAAAAAGATAATCTATTCCCATTTTTATCTGTTACCTTTAACCCTAAAAGTTTTTTCCCAATTGTCGCTTGCCATTTTGATGAATGAAGTAGCGAATAATAAAAAAGACTAATAAGCAAACATATACCCATTGTTCCAAAAAATGCGGTCATCATCGGTCCTATTATCGATAACATTTCTGCATCAGATAATGTGTCTACACTTGCTGGATCCATTAATAGCTCTTCCGGGATTTCCATTGAATTTACAAACAAAGCAAAAATGACATTTGAAAGAATTAATAAGGGAATCCCGATAATAATACTATCGATTACCCATGCTCCAAAGCGAATCCAAAATCCTGCATATTCAGGTTGTTCGTTTTTTTCTATATGTATTGTTGTTACCATTTAATTTCCCCCTCCTATTCTTATGATAAATGGAATTTATTATCTAAACAACCTTTTTTATGTAATAGGTGAAAGGTTTACAATTTTTATACAATTAATGAATTCCTTTGTTTCCTTCCTTCTTTAAATATTCATAAAATGTTTATATTTTTTTTACTATTTCGTGAAAAGTATAACAAAGACCTAGACGATTTAGTGCAATTGGAATAATCTAAAAGTGTAAGCAAGTGAAGGAGAGAATGAAAAGATAATTGCTAAAATATATTTAAAGAGAGGACGAGTACACAATGAAGGGTACTGCAATTCTTTTTCATGAAGACTTATCTGTAACTTTTTTAGAAAATATTGACTTAGAAGCATGGAAAAAACACGAAGAAACTGTACAAATAACGGAAAAATTAGAGAATCATGAGCAATTATTCCTAATGGAAGAAGACGTTGATTGGGATTATGGTTACTAATTCACGATAAATAGATAGAGCTGTGATTGATTTTTTTGTCACTGCTCTTTTTTATTTTGTCTATGGTTTTCAATAATCTCCGCTTTTGATATCATAATAGAATACATTATGATGGGAGACTTAATATGGAACATTTAATCAATAAAAAAGTTAAAAATATTGAGATTTCTGGCATTAGGAAGTTCTCTAATATGGTCGCTGGAAAGGAAGGGATGATTTCTTTAACGATTGGTCAGCCAGATTTTCCGACACCTCTTCATATTAAAGAAGCTGCTAAAACGTCTATTGACGAAAATTTCACTTCCTACACACATAATGCTGGGGAGCTAGAATTACGGAAAGCAGCATCACAGTTCGTACATAATAAATATAATCTTTCTTATGATCCTTCTAATGAAGTGCTTGTTACAGTTGGAGCTAGTGAAGCAATAGATGTTACCTTTCGAACCATTCTCGATAAAGGAGTCGAAGTAATACTCCCTGGTCCTGTATATCCTGGATATGAGCCAATTATCCGTTTATGTGATGCTATTCCAGTATATGCAGACATTCGTGATACCTCCTTTCGTTTTACAGCTGACGTAATAAAAAAATACATCACAGAAAAAACTAGATGTATTGTCTTGCCATACCCATCCAATCCTACAGGAGTCAGCTTATCGAAAGAAGAATTAATGGAAATTGCTGCTCTTATTAAGGGTAAAGACATCTTTATTTTAGCAGATGAAATATATAGTGAATTACTCTATGATCAAAAGCATGTATCTATTGCTGAGTTTCTCCGTGAACAAACCATTGTCATTAACGGACTATCTAAATCCCATAGTATGACCGGCTGGAGAATTGGACTATTATTTGCACCAGCATATCTTAGTCAGCAAATTATTAAAGTACATCAATATAATGTAACTTGCGCCTCCTCTGTCTCTCAGAGAGCTGCACTAGAGGCGTTAACAGTTGGTATAAATGATGCCGAGCCAATGAGAGATGACTATCGAATGCGAAGAGAATATGTATATAATCGCTTAACTTCTATCGGATTGGACGTAGTAATGCCAGATGGTGCTTTTTACTTTTTCATAAAAGTACCGACAACAAAGTTGAATTCCTTTGACTTTTGTCTCGATTTAGTTGATAAAGTAAATTTAGCGGTTGTTCCTGGCAGTGCTTTTTCTGCATTAGGAGAAGGATATTTCCGGATTTCATTTGCCTATTCAATGGAAACATTAGAAGAAGCATGTAATCGATTAGAGAAATATATGACAACGTATATGAATTAGAAGCAAAGAGCTTCCACAGATGTGGAAGCTCTTTATTATCAATCCCAATATTTAAATAAAGCTTGTGTGCCGCTTTCTTCTTCTCCTTTAGCAGATAAATGGCTATATAATGTTTCTGCAAGAGATAGACCAGGTGTTTCCATATTCATTTCTTCTGCTTCTTTAAGAGCAATCCGCATGTCTTTAATAAAATGCTTTATATAGAAACCTGGTTCAAAATCGCCTTTTATCATTCTTGGCGCAAGATTACTTAAAGAGAAGCTTCCTGCTGCACCAGTTGATATGCTTTCTAGAACTTTCTCTGGATCTAATCCTGCCTTCTTTGCATAAACAATTGCTTCTGAAACGCCAATCATGGTAGAGGCTATAGCAATTTGATTACACATTTTTGTATGCTGACCAGAGCCTGCAGGTCCTTGATAAACGATATTTGTGCCTAATATCTCAAAGATGGACTGAAGTTCTTTATACACCTCTTCGTCCCCACCAACCATAATAGATAATTTTGCATCTCTTGCTCCTACATCTCCACCGCTAACTGGCGCATCCACAGCATAAATATTTTTCTTTTTTGCTTCTTCATATATTTTCTTCGCAAGGCTAGGAGTAGATGTTGTCATATCGATTAAATAGGTATTTTCACTTGCATTGTTAACTAATCCATTCTCCCCCAAATAGACTTCTTCTACATCTTTTGGATAACCAATAATCGTAATAATTACATTCGCCTTTAAAGCCATCTCGTATGGACTGTCTACCCATTCTGCACCTTCTTCTACAAGGTCGCTTGCTTTTTCTTTCGTGCGATTATGTACAATAACAGGATAACCTGCCTGTAATAAATGTCTTGCCATACTTTTCCCCATTACTCCTGTACCGATAAAGCCAATGGTAGTAGTTTCTTTTGCCAACATGCTATTCCTCTCCTTTATACAATGTTCCAATTTTATTTAAACATTGTTTTTCTTTATAGTAACATGAAAACATTTATAAATGTCTAAATTCTCTTCTAAAGTCGTACTCACAATGACTGAAAAACTACCCATTATACAAATCTTTACACCGATTTTATATAAAGGGTAGTTTTTTTCAACTTATTTACGTAATATCCTCACTATAAGGACTTTCATTATTTCCATTGCAATTACAGCAGCGATTGCTAAGCCAGTTGCTATTAACCATTCATTCATGCCAAACGAAGCTGGAATAGCAAAGACTTCTCTAGCGAATGGCAAGATAGTAATCAAATATAACAAGAAGCATATTCCAACAGCACCTAATACATATTTATTGGAAAATAACCCAACACCAAAAATCGTTTGTGTACTAGATCTTGCAGCAAAAGTCTGCAAAGAACGTGAAAGAATTAAGGTGGTGAAAGCCATAGCGACTCCTAATTCATCCGAATGTTGTAATCCAATATAATGGGAGATAATAACTGCTATACCAATTAATACTCCTCTTACAACGACTGCTCGAAGTGTTCCGCCGGCAAAGATTCCCTCATTAACATCCCTTGGTTTGCGCTTCATTACGCCTGGCTCTGATTTTTCCATGCCAAGGGCAATCGCTGGTAAGGAATCATTCACTAAATTAATAAATAACAGCTGTAATGCTGTAAAAGGATTAGCCCAACCTGCTATTACCGCAAATAATATAGCAATAATTGCTCCAAAATTCCCTGCAAATAAATAACCAATTGATTTTTTTATATTATCAAAAACAGTTCTTCCTACACCAACAGCATTAACAATTGATACAAAATTATCATCTGTTAAGATCATATCTGCTGAATCTTTGGCCACATCGGTTCCACTTCCCATTGCAATACCGATATCAGCCTGTTTTAAAGCTGGCGCATCATTGACACCATCTCCTGTCATAGCAACAATTCGATTTTTCTTTTGCCACGCTCGAACAATTCGAATTTTATTCTCAGGAGACACACGAGCATAAACAGATATATCCTCCAATTTATGGTCTAATTCTGCTTCCGATAAAGCATCTAACTCTTGACCAGTTAAGGCAATATCGTTCTCTTCCATTAAACCGATTTTGCGACCAATTGCCTGGGCAGTTGTTTTATGATCCCCAGTAATCATCACAGTACGTATACCTGCATTCTTTGTTTGTTCAATTGATCCATATACTGCCTCTCGGGGAGGATCCATCATGGCACTTAACCCTACTAGGATAATATCTGCTTCCTCTTCTTCCGTAATCGTCATTTTATCTTTCGGCATGATTTTATATCCATATGCTAGTACTCGTAATGCTTGACGGGAGAAATCTTCATTTGCTTCCTGAAATTTGTTTAACCATTCATTTGTAAAAGGTTCTTCTTTTTCATTGACTAGCACTTTCGTAGCCCGACTGAACATTACATCTGGGCCACCCTTTATAAGCATAAGCCGTTGATTATCAATCGTATGGACGGTAGACATTAACTTTCGATCTGAATCAAACGGTAGTTCTGCTTCTCTTGGATATCTTAAACGAATTTCTTCATAGCTTCTTTTTCCATCATTATAGAAATTAATCAAAGCAACTTCCGTTGGATCTCCTACTTCCCTATTTTCTTTATTAATATAAGAATCATTACATAAAACCGCTATATTTAAGAGTAATCTTTCTGATTGATTCCAATGGGCGGGATCTTCTGGGAGATGCTCTCTTTCTCCTTCTGGAATGAAGTAATCTGTTACGGTCATTTTATTTTGTGTCAATGTCCCTGTCTTATCTGTGCAAATCACACTTGTAGAACCCAATGTTTCTACTGCAGGCAATTTACGAATTATAGCACTTTGTTTAGCCATTTTATTTGTTCCAACAGACAGAACAATCGTAACAATGGAGGATAGAGCCTCCGGAATAGCGGCCACCGCCACTGCAACTGCAAATAATAATGCATTCAAAATAGACGTGGTGACATCTACCGTTTCATCTCCCAACCATATTCTTAATGCTTGGATGGCAAAAATAAGAATAGATAAAAGAAGAATTCCTACTCCTAATTTCTTACTAAATTCTGCAAGCTTCTGTTGTAATGGTGTCTGTTTTTCTTCAGCAGTATTTAGCATATCTGCAATTTTACCTATTTCCGTTTTTTCTCCAGTACCTGTTACTACAAAAGTACCTCGTCCATAAACAACCAGCGAACTACTATAGACCATATTAATACGGTCACCAAGCGCAGATTCTTCTAATATAACCTTATCTTGTTTCTCAATCGCTTCTGATTCCCCTGTTAACATCCCCTCATTCACTTTTAAGGAACCACTTTCTACAATTCGTCCATCAGCTGGAACATAGTCACCAGCTTCTAGGAAAACAATATCACCTGGAACTAGCTCACGGGCTGGAATTGTACTATTCGTGTTATCTCGTCTCACCTTAGCCTCTGGTGCACTCATATTTCGCAAGGCATCTAATGAACTTTCTGCTTTTTTTGTTTGAATAACACTAATAACCGAGTTAAGCAATAGTACTAAAAATATGATTAAGGATTCGACAAATTTACCCATTATCAATTGGATAATGATTACTACTAATAACACAATAACCATCGGATCTTTAAACGTTTCTAAAAAGAGCTTCCATGTTGGCACTTTTTCTTTATCTTGGAGCTCATTATATCCTTCTTTTTCCAAAAGTGACTTTACTTTGTCTGATGATAAACCTTGTGCAGATGACTGTAACTCTTTTAATACGACGTCTTTTTCCTTTTGATAAAAATCCATGTGACTTTATTCAACTCCTTATTGTTCTGTCCTGACTTTTTTTGCACTTAACATAAACGAAAAAGCAATTCTTTGTACATATGTATAATAAAAAATCCTTTTTTAAACCACTTCCCATTATTTATTCTCCATAAACCTGTCCAATAATATGGAAAAACTATTTTCGTAAAGTTTGTTATACGATAACAGCTAAAAGTACTTTACATCCTTGCGAGAAAATAGAGCCTACTCGGTATAACTCAGTGGCCACTGAAAAAGTGAATTACCTGGTGAATGGTAGTTACCAAACCATTCTAACTTAGTGTAGGTTTTTGTTTTCCGAGGCTTATTATTCACTTTCAAATAAATAAAACCTCATTTTATTTGGAAAACTAGACTTTTTCAGTGCCCTGATAACTCATGAGTGAGGGCATTTACCTCAAACCACTCGGACCCTTTAAAAATAGTCGAGTTGATTTCCCACCTATTTTCCTTACTCATTATAGTCATAGAGTTTAAGAATGAATATACGAATATTTTACCTCTATCCTTTGCTTTTCATGTATGAATCTTTATAACCACATAAAAAACTGACTAGAATCATCTAGTCAGTTCAAATAAGGGGAAAATGAGAATAGCGTTAAGCTAACTTGTAAAAGAGCTTATGCTATTTTTATTTATACCCACTATTTTTAAGGATAAACCTATTTTATTCAGAAAGTTTTGCTGCAGCTTTAACTGCTTCCATAACTTCTTCTGTTGTAGACATTTGTAATGCTTTTTCTGCTAATTCTTCCATTTCCTTTTTAGAAAGGTTTAGAATTTGTGATCTTGCTTTTAAGATAGATGTAGCACTCATAGAGAATTCATCTAGGCCTAATCCTAATAATAAAGGAATTGCTGTTTCATCTCCTGCCATCTCTCCACACATACCTGCCCATTTACCTTCTTTATGCGCTGCATCGATAACCATTTTAACAAGACGTAAAATAGAAGGATTGTATGGTTGGTAAAGATAAGAAACACGCTCATTCATACGGTCTGCAGCCATTGTGTATTGGATTAAGTCATTTGTACCAATACTGAAGAAGTCAACTTCTTTAGCAAATTGATCTGCAAGAACTGCAGTAGAAGGAATTTCAACCATGATACCTAATTCAATTTTTTCTGCTACTTGAACGCCTTCACTTGTTAAGTTAGCTTTTTCTTCTTCTAAAAGAGCTTTTGCTTGGCGGAACTCATTTAATGTAGCAATCATTGGGAACATGATTTTTAGATTTCCATATGAGCTTGCACGTAATAATGCTCTTAATTGCGTACGGAAAATATCTTGCTCCTCTAGACATAAACGAATTGCACGGAAACCTAAGAACGGGTTCATTTCTTTTGGTAAATCTAAATATGGAAGCTCTTTATCTCCACCAATATCTAATGTGCGAACTACAACTGGCTTCCCTTTCATTCCTTCAAGGACAGCTTTGTAAGATTCAAACTGTTCATCTTCTGTAGGGAGCTGATCTCTACCCATGTAAAGGAATTCAGTACGGTATAAACCAACTGCTTCCCCACCGTTATTAATAACACCTTCTAAATCATTTGGTGTACCAATATTTGCTGCAAGCTCTACATGAACACCATCAGAGCTAACTGTTTGTTCATTCACAAGTTTTGCCCATTCTGCTTTTTGTTGTTCATATTGTTCTGCAGTCTTTTTATAGCTTTCTACCATTTCAGGTGTTGGATTAATATGGATTTCTCCTTTTAATCCATCAACAATTACTAAATCGCCATTATTAATTTCATCTGTAGCCTTTTTAGTACCGACAACAGCAGGAATTTCTAAAGAGCGAGCCATGATTGCTGAATGAGAAGTTCTACCGCCAATATCAGTTGTGAATCCTTTAACAAATTGACGGTTAAGCTGTGCAGTATCAGATGGTGTTAAATCTTCTGCGACTACCACTACTTCTTCAGAAATCATACTTGGGTTTGCTAAATGTACGCCTAAAAGATGAGACATTACACGCTTTGTAACGTCACGAATGTCAGCAGCTCTTTCTTGCATATATTCATTATCCATCGATTCAAACATAGTAATAAACATATCTGTTGTTTCTTTTAATGCATATTCTGCATTCACTAGGTCTGTTTTAATTTTATCTTCAATAGGTGCAATTAATTCTGGATCACTTAATACTAATAAATGTGCTTCAAAAATCGCAGCTTTATCCGCACCAAGCTCTTTATTAGCTTTTTCCCGAATAGCTTCTAATTCTGATTTTGCTTTCGTTAAAGCATCTTGAAAACGAGAAATTTCATTTTCAGCATTTTCTACACTAGTCTTTTCAAATGAAAGATCTGGTTCAACTAAACGATAAGCTTTTGCAATGGCTATTCCACTAGATGCAGCAATTCCTTGTAAAAAACTCATTATTCTGCTAAACCTTCTTTATTTAACGTTTCTTGTAATCCATTAATAGCTTCTTGCTCGTCATTACCTTCTGCGATAATTTTAATTTCAGCACCTTGAGCAATTCCTAATGACATAACACCCATAATCGATTTAAGATTTACTTTTTTCTCTTTGTATTCTAATTGAATATCTGAATCAAATTTGCTAGCTGCTTGTACTAAAAGTGTTGCTGGTCTAGCATGAATTCCTGTATCTGCAATAACTTTAAATTGTTTTTCTACCATAATAAAATCATTCTCCTTTATCGATTAAGTTATAAGATGTAACCATATAGATAAACTTTTCAAACTTAAACAACCTTAATATAAATTAACAATTGTTTATCATTAATAATATATAATTTTTATATTACAATTGTAAACTGAAAGCTATGTATTTTGTCGAAAAATATCGCTGTCTATGCACACAAACTTTCTTCACAACCATTTATAGCATCTTCTAAGAAGAAGAGAACATGTAATGACCTGTTCAAAATAGGCAGGCAATTTAAGTTTTTGAAAAAGACATCTCAAATGAAAGAATAGCATTTCTTTCTTATATAGACAATCAAAATTTATTAAACGACAAAAATTTGTTCACTTTATGGCGAAAATTAGCATTTTTTATTTGATAAACCTACACTTGGTGTAAAGTTACTGCCTGTTTAGTAAAATCCCCTAATTATCAACTTTTATACAATTAAAAATGGTGACTGTCCACTTAAAAAGATTATTGTAATTGAATGGGACATCTTATGAAAACAGTTAAAATGTGAACAAAGCTCTGTAACAAATCCTTCAAACATTTGTATAGAAAACTTTTATTAGTCGAAAAATATATTGCAATCTCTCGTTAAACAAGCTTTAATATTATTGAACTTTCAAATATGAATAGTTAATCTAATAAAATTAACCGTTTCAGTGGTATGCGTCATTTATCCACTGATTGTTAGTTGGAACGATTCAGCTTTGTATGGACAGTTGATTCCCATCTATTTTCCTCGAATACCATAAGCTTACGGTTAAGATATAAAGCTAGCGTATTCGTCAAGTTCACGCGATTTAACATGATAAATATAATTTTTATTGGAGAAAAAAATAAAGGGAGGGAGAATATGAGATACAAACGTAATGAAGCTTTTCGTTACCAATTGAATGATTCTCTTGACGCTATATTTACACTAAAGGTTGAGGAAGACACACTTTCTAGTAAAGGGCATGCTCTTATCTATAATATAAGTCCCAATGGATTAAGATTTCGGACAGAATATGACTTACCTGTTGGTGATTCGCGCTTATTATTACAACTTCAGTTCATTTTAAATGGAAACGAGATAATTATGCCTGGCCATATAACCTGGAAGAAAAAAATCGGGATTCTATTTGAATATGGTTTTGAAGGAAAGGAAAATAATGAAGCAAAACAGAAGATAATCAACGGCTTAAAAGAACTTTCTCGAATAGATAATAAAGATACGCTTTAAAAGAGTGCGTATTTATTACACACATCTAAATATTCTTCCACTTCACTCGACCACTGAACTTTTGCAGTGGTCTCCTTTTTTTGTTGGGGTACTTTCCGTCCTTGCTAATCTCCTCAACAAGTTGATCTATATTTTTTACTCCCCAAAGTTAACATTTCACCTGTTTAAAATCTTTTAAATAAACTCATTTTCTATGTTAATTTGGATAGAAAGGAATAAAAAGATTTCCATCAGTGGAGTTGCCTTAAAACTCCACCGATGAATAATTAGCAAACAGTTTTTCAGTGTCCGTCGTTTAAAATGGATCTAAAGCTAAGTGCCCTATTTTTCAACTTCTTGGCTCGTCCATATATTTATATGTAACATCTCCGCCAATTTCTGCAATTCCTTTAAAATGCTTAAAGTCTTCTCTCTTTACCAATTCTGATCGAAAAGTGAGAAATTCCTCTTTTTTAACTCGATAACTTTCTATTTCTTTATTCTTTAACTGTTCTAATATTTTTTCTGCCAATTCCTTATTCATGCCACTCACCAATTACCCTTTCTATCTTTTTTTCAGTCCATATTTTAATTTATTGTAATATTTTAAGCAAAGAATTCTACACTTTTCCTTTTTTAATATTATTTTTTGATATTATTATGGATATTTTTTTTAATTATGTTATAATATCATCTAATATTAGGATAGTGTAACCATTAGTGATAGTCAAAAAAATAGGATAATGAAGTCCAAATTACTTCCTTCACTTTCTTTTATATTAAAAATACATAATTTTTCGATAAACAGCATTTCCCTTTATTTCATCATGCTAGGTAGAACTTACCTTCAAGCAGCAACGAAAAAAGACTATTTCAAAAAAGTAAATGATACACATTTTATTTGCAGTTTCATAGTATATATTTATTAAGATTACTATACTGCTATTTTTTACGAATAAGTTCTAATAGTGCAAACTATAATCAGAATTTATATAAAATTTGGAATGATAAGGAGAGATTTGAGTGAAAAGAGCTGAGGTTGGAAATATAATTGAATTTAGAGGGTTACAAGGAATTGTTGAAAAAGTAAATGAAAATTCAGTTATTGTAGACTTAACTTATATGAATAACTATCGTGATTTAGAATTAGAGCAAAGAACAGTTGTTAACCACAAAAACTATCGTATCATTAAATAATGTTCAAAAAAGAAGTCTATATAGGGATTGCCTCCTTTTATTGACTTCTTTTTTGTATGCGCTTTATTTCTTCCTTATAATAAGGAAGAAACTATTCTTCCGCCAATTCTTTTTTTGTCTTTACTTTTCCATGTGGCTTTTGTTTCTGCTTACGTACAGTCCATTCTCTTTCTTTTTCTCTATGTGCTTTTGACATCTTCTTCACCTCCATCCTTCGTTATATAATAAACATTATCAACTTTTTTATCCCTATTAATAGTTACAAACTTATCCCATTTTCCAAGTGAATTTCCGCTCCAATATTCCATGCGCTTAAAAGAAAGTATGAGTAAAATGTTTGTGGGAGAATAAATATCCTTTTTGTCTAGTTGGGGGACGCGTCCTCCAACTAGACAAAAAGGCCACCAAGCGAGAGCGCGGTAGCTGGAAAAAATTAAGCATTAAAAAAGAGAGCTTCCTTTTGTAAAGTAGA
>NZ_CATNHG010000071.1:0-201 GCF_950097965.1 Bacillus sp. T2.9-1 | reverse complement strand
GAAATTCGCCGCTGTGCACGAGGGATGGAAAGAAAACGGAAAGCGAGTCAGACTCCGAAATAAAAGGCATTTTCTCTATGAAGGAAAAGAACCCTTTTGGGAAGCCTTTGAAACGTTCTTACAGAATAATTATGCGTATGATCCTACCCAAACCTTGCTTATTATTAATGGCGATGGAGCAGGCTGGATAACGGCATGTCG
>NZ_CATNHG010000070.1:0-208 GCF_950097965.1 Bacillus sp. T2.9-1 | reverse complement strand
GAAAAGCGGAAGGCACCGTTTAGCGCCGTGTGAACTGGAGCGATTTTCTTGAGATAAAGGAAACACGAAGAACGATAGTGATTCGATGTTGACTTATCGTAGAGACAATCGTGAAGTTCATCTGGCGCTGGTGACTGGAGCTAGACAATGAAAAGCGGAAGGGCCTGTTTATCGGTGTACAAACTGGAGACTCTCGACTGAGATAAAG
>NZ_CATNHG010000069.1:0-209 GCF_950097965.1 Bacillus sp. T2.9-1 | reverse complement strand
AGGCGGTGGAAACGTTCGAACAATTTTTAGGCTATTCGGCGATGAGCCATGAAGCATTACGGCAACATCTTCTTCAAACAAACGTACTTCCCGCTAAGGAAAAACGCCCTTTTCAAAAGGTATTGTTTGTAGAAGTAGATGGATTATATGTGAAGAGTCAAGAAAAGAAAAAGCGTGGATGGGAGTTGAAATTCGCCGCTGTACACGAG
>NZ_CATNHG010000068.1:0-79257 GCF_950097965.1 Bacillus sp. T2.9-1 | reverse complement strand
TTTAAAAGCAAGCTTTTAAAGTCCGCTCGACTTGCATGTATTAGGCACGCCGCCAGCGTTCGTCCTGAGCCAGGATCAAACTCTCCAATAAAGAGTTGATTAGCTCATTGCTAAACTCTAGCTTTTTATTACTTATTGTCATTCTATAACATTCGTTATAAAACGATTATTGTTGACGTTTGTTTGTTCAGTTTTCAAAGAGCAATTTACTTAGCCGCTCAATAAGCGACTTTATTAATTTAACACATTCTCTTTCAGGAGTCAACAACTTTTTAAAATTTATTTTTTCGTTGTTTCCGCTCCTGTCGAAGTGACTTTTACTAATATACCAAGATAAATAAAAATCGTCAACTGTTTTTTATGATTTTATATTTTTTCATCTAACATCTTATTTTCCGACAGGATATAAGCTAAACAATCCTTCGGGGCTGCAACTCTTTTTAACAAAGAAAACAAATCCTTATATCTTTCTATCATTGCTTTTTTAACAGAGAGATCAATTCTTTTATCTCCCAAATCCAGTAGTATTTCATCTAATTCCCTTTTAATTAGATATTCAATCTCTTTTACTTCTATTTTATTTAATAATAAACCAATCATTACTGTCCCTCCTGATGCATAGCCTTATTTTAGTCTCTGTATTATGTACTAGTTTTCCTTTTTTTATAAAAATTTTTGTAATTAATTTTACTTTTCCTACATAAGAATGAGACGAGCAGTAAAGTGGACGAGGTGACAAACAGATGAATTTCTTTTATGTGCTGAACAGTAAATCCGTAAAGCAATTCGCATTAATTCTTGTAGTATCCTTCTTTACAGCCTGGTTTTTGTATGTTGAAAATATTGTCCAGATCCCTGTGTTTTCCTCCAAGGATGGACCTAAGGCTGTATATAAAGGAGAAAAGGGAGTCGCCCTAACCTTTAACATTGGATGGGGAGACAAAAAAGCAGAACCTATTCTTGATATTTTGAAAGAAAAGAAAGTTAACGCAACGTTTTTCCTGGCAGGTTCATGGGCAGAAAGACACCCTGAACTAGTAAACAGAATGGTAAAAGAAGGTCATGAGATTGGAATTTTAGGCTATGACTATGTAGATTATTCAGAGGTAAAAGAAGAAAAAATAAGGCAAGATTTATCGAAAGCCAAAACTGCATTTGAAAAATTAAAGATCGATAATATCGCGCTCTCCCGCGCTCCAACTGGTCATTTTAATCAATCTGCTTTAACCATTGCAGATCAATACGATTATACTTTAGTTCACTGGAGCATTGATTCAAAGGATTGGACAAATCCTGGAACAACACAAATTATTAAGAAGGCAGGATCTGCTAAAAAAGGAGATATCGTATTATTGCACGCTTCTGATTCAGCGAAGCAAACCGCAAATGCTCTTCCTGAAATTATAAAGAAATTACAAAAAAAGAATTTAGAATTTGTTACTGTTTCAGAGATGATTTCTAATGCTGACTCCAAGTCAAAAGAAGTACATTAACGCATTAAGCTGTTTCTATAAAGTTAAACGATTTACAGTAACTAACTTACTTTAGATAGTTACTCAAAAAACTCGGGTAACTTTTTTACAGAAACAGTTTTTTCTTTTTCCATATACCAATATCTTTTCCTTTACATTAGGAATAAAAAATAAAAAAGAATCCATTCTACTTAATAGATATCTTTAACGAAAGAGGTAATTGTCATGCTAAAAAAAGGGATTACCCTCCTACTAATCATTTCTTTATTAAGTGGATGTTCAGATAGTGAAAGTTCTCAACAAATGGACTATGACCAAACAAAGAAAATGGTTGTAGATATTTTGAAAACGGATGATGGGAAAAAGGCGATAAGAGAAGTAATGGATGACGAAGAGATAAAACAAAATTTAGTAATGAATGAAAAAGCAGTAACAAGCACGATAGAAAAAACACTGGTTTCCGAAAAAGCGGCTGACTTCTGGAAGAAAGAGTTCCAAGATCCTGAGTTTGCTGAAACAATGGCAAAAAGTATGAAGACGGAAAACGAAAAATTGATAAAAAATCTAATGAAGGATTCTGAATATCGGAAAATGATGGTCGAGTTATTACAAGACCCTTCCTTAGAAACAGAAATGAAAAACATTTTGAAAAGTACAGAATACAGAGAGCATATCAAACAAATACTACAAGAAACAATGGAAACACCTGAATTTAAGTCTAAGTTTAAAGAAATGCTTGATAAAGCAGCCAAAGAAGCCTCTTCCTCCTTCATTTCCGAAAAACATAAAATTTAAAATAAGGTACCTTCATCGAGGAATATACGTTCCTTTTGAAGGTACCTTTTTCAATCTTTTTTGTAATCAGCTTTCAACTTTATTCCCTGATTTCTCTAGCACTCCTATTATTCGTTCAGCGATTTCTTGATATTTTCCGCCAATAGGATGTTTTTCTTGATAGACAGATGGAGCAAAATCCTCTTCATTCCAATCGGGCTGTCCTAATGGCAGCTCTCCTAAAATTGGAACTTCCAAATCATTAGCTAATTTCTTACCTCCACCTTTGCCAAATACATACTCTTTTTCCCCTGTTAGGCTACTTTCAAAATACGACATATTTTCAATAACTCCGAGGATTTCATGATTTGTTTTCATGGCCATAGCACCTGCACGAGCTGCGACAAAAGCTGCAGTTGGATGGGGAGTAGTAACGATTATTTCTTTACTTGTAGGAAGCATGGTGTGAACATCTAGCGCAACATCGCCTGTTCCAGGTGGTAAATCTAATAATAGATAATCTAGTTCTCCCCACTCTACTTCTTCTAAGAAGCTTGTTAGCATTTTGCCAAGCATAGGACCTCTCCATATAATTGGTGTATTATCCTCTACAAAGAATCCCATAGAAATAACTTTTACCCCAAATCGCTCGACTGGAATGATTCGTTCCTTTATTACTTCAGGTCTTTTGGTGATACCCATCATATCTGGAACACTGAAACCATATATATCCGCATCCAACAATCCAACTTTTTTCCCTAATCTAGCTAATGAAACCGCTAAATTGACAGAAACGGTAGATTTCCCTACCCCCCCTTTGCCACTGGCAACAGCAATATAAGTAGGCTTTTTCTCCGTAGCTTCTGATTCCTTCCATACTTCCGCAACGAGTGCGCTTGATAGTTCCGCAAATCGTAATCCTACACTTTTTACCCCCTTTTCCTTAAGCGCACTAACGATTTCATTTTGCAACTCTATTTGATAAGCAGAACCAAGCTTTGCAACGGCGACCTTTAAACTTGCATGTTCTTTTTCTTCATTCCATTTAACATCTTTCACTGCGCCTAATTCTAGCAATGATTTATGTAAAAAAGGATCGATCATATTCTCCACTATCTTCTCGATTTCTTCTTTTGTTATCATGACACAATCCCCTCTCCTGTTTTACTAACAGTATAGCATAAATTCAGATATCGTTTACATTCTGAAAATTCTAACGCTCAATAAAATAATACGAACCATTTAAACTTTCCGTTAAGTCGACTTCCCACCTACATTACTCATTTATCACAGTAAGTGGTGAGCACCGTACTAGTCGTTAAGAGCGGGAAAAAGAGATTTATTTCCCGGGAATATGAATTAATAGGCATAAATAAGAATAGAGACGTAATTAGTCTCTATTCTTCTACTTCCAATTCCTCTTCATTCGTAAAATAACGATTTACTCCTTTATAGATGGACGCTGCGATTTTTTCTTGATAATCTTCCTGCATAAGATTCGCCTTTTCTTGTGGATTTGATAAGAAACCTACCTCTACTAGTACTCCTTGTTTCTCTGCATATTTTAGTATGTATACACTCTCTAGCGGTTTAGCCTTTCGAGTTGTATTCTCTAAATTATCAATTAACTCATCTTGAATGAATTTAGCCGCTCTAGCATTCCCTTCCAATTGAGCTGAATAAAAAGTTTGTGCTCCACTCCATTTTGATGAGGGTATTGCATTTAAATGAACACTCAAAAATAAATCTGCATCCGATTTATTGATGATATTGATTCTCTCCTTTAAATCCTCCACTTTTCTATTACGATATCCTTTTGTACTTTCACTCGCTAAATCCTTATCTTCTTCTCTCGTCATAATTACTAAGGCACCTTGCTCCTGTAAATAATCACGAAGCTTTAAAGAGACCTTTAATGCGATATCCTTTTCCAATACTTCGTCATCTCCCGCACCACCATCTGGCCCTCCATGTCCCGGATCGATAACAATCACTTTTCCGGTCAATGGTAAATTCCAGGCATCCCATGAATCATCATTTGAGAAATCGAATTGTAATATAAAGAAAAGAAGTGCTAACCCCATGATATATATGCTTATCTTCCACTTTTTACTCACAGTCTCCCTCATTCCCCCTATGCCCGTCCTTATTCTTACTATATGGGGGAACAAGAAATTTTAGAACAGCAAGTCCTCTTGCTTCCTAGATTACTTCGACCATATTATCTACAAAAAAATACCTATTTTTCATTATAGGTATTGATTAAACGACATAGGTGTCGTTATAATACATATATAAACGACATCAATGTCACTTTAAAAAGGAGGAATTTTTATGCTTTCTGGATTATTAAAAACAAACGGATTTAAAAGCCTTATAGCAGCTCAGATTATTTCAGGTTTAGGTGATTGGTTAAGTATTATAGCTATTATGACAATGGTTGGACTAAAATGGAATGCCACTCCAATCGAAGTATCTCTTATTATGTTATGTCTTGCCTTACCCATGGTCTTTCTTGGACCTATAGCTGGTGCTTTTGCTGATCGTTTTAATCGCAAGCTATTAATGATTTTATCTGACCTTATTCGAGCAGGACTGATTTTATTATTGGCCACCGCAGATAGTATCCTCACCGTCTATATCTGCTTATTGGCAATTGGAACCATATCCACTATCTTTATCCCTTCAAAAAACGGGAAACTAAAAGAATTAGTAGACAATCACCATATAAAAAGTGCTATTTCCATTACCACAATGATTGATTCTGGCACCAAAATATTAGGACCATTATTAAGTGGGATGTTAGTTTCATTCTTAGAGGTAAAAACCATTTTCTATCTCGATTCTTTCTCCTTTCTTTTCTCCGCATTGTTACTCCTATTCCTTCCAAAGGAAAAGTCTCGAGTAACTACTGTCTCTACTGAAATTAAAAAGGGGATTAAACCTTCTTTTAGGAAAGATTTAGCGATAGGGATAAAATTCATTACATCCAATCTTTTCATGTTAACAGGAATGATCTTTTTAGGTCTGAGCCTCCTTATCTTACAACTGGCAGATTCACAACTCATCATTCTAATAAGAGAGCTTGAACTAGCCTCCAGTAATTTATTTGGCTATATTGTAACAGCGTCTGGAACAGGGATGTTTTTATCTGGCTATATTCTTGCTAAAAAAACAGATTATCAACCTTTTATATCTATGCTTTTTGGTGTTTGTGGAATTGGGATTAGTTTTGGTATGATGTCTTTATTCACTTATTTCAACGTTAGTCATCCGAATCTATGGGGTTCAGCATTCGGATTTCTTGGTGGATTCACTGCGACGTATGTTTTAGTTCCCTACCAAGCATACATTCAAGCCATTACACCTGTGCAACTTACCGGAAGAGTCTTTGGTGTCATTAATAGCGTTACGACTACTGCCACTATTATCGGCCCATTGCTTGGAGGATGGCTATCCACTATTTTAGGAGTCTATATAACATTTCTGGTAAGTGCATGCTTGTTAATTTTGGCAGCTATTATTGGATGGGTAACTAGAAATAGATTAGATCGGGGGGAGAAAATTGACTCCAAAAGTCAGTCAAAAGCATCTGGAACAGCGACGAGCTAATATCCTTAAAGCAGCTAAGAATGTCTTTATTGAACATGGATATGAAAAAACGACAATGAGACACGTAATGGAGGAAGCCGGTGTTAGCAGAGGTGGTTTATACCAATATTTCTCCAATAAAGAAGACTTATTCGAAGCCATTTTAGCAGAAAACCTATCTTCCGAAGTAATAAATTTGGAAGAACTACTACACACAGAAATAGAATCTTATTGGCAGTTACTTTTATCCTATATTATCGATGAAAGTCCTGCATCAGAAAATGAAATCGATCCTTTAGCACCGAGTATTTTAGAGTTTTTTGTTACAGGAAGGAATGATATTAGGAGAAGAGAATACGCCAAAAAAAGATATGAGCTTGCCTTGAAGCTTTATGAAGAAATTATTAAAGCAGGACAGAAAAAGGGAGAATTTAATCAAAACTTTAATAGTAAAACTATCGCGCAATCCATTATTACTTTTACTGATGGACTTGCACTTGATTATGCTATACTCCCACCTAAAGATGTAAATCTTAAAGAACAAGCCACGCTTTTTGTAGAGTATCTGAAAATACTTTTAAAATAATATCCACCATAAGATAAAAGGTGGCAGTACTGCCACCTTTAATGAAGCCTAAGCTTTCTTCTTTTATTTGCTTTCTGAACTCCTTCTAACCACCATTCATCCACGAATTGTTCACATAAGTAGTAAAGTGATTCATTTTTATTGCTTTCCTCACTTCCCCAATAAAGTAGAAAGTGGTAAAGTGTTTGCTTTAAATGATTATCCTCTTCCTTGCATCTATTTTTTATAGCTTGAATATCTTCACCATATTCACTAAATTTACTGTAATTTGCTCCTAGCAGAAAGGCTTCTATCGCAACATCATAACAAGCCTCTTCTATTCCCTCATTCATTAAAACACTTGAAGTCAAGTTTGAGGAACCAAAATAGCGAGCTACCTTTTCTTTTAACTCTTTAATAGATATTTCCTTAAGAACGGCTCTTTCGTATTTTATTTGTTTTTCTCGTTTTTTTATATCAAAGCTTGTAATGACTGCCAATTGATTTCACCTCTTGGTGTTATTTTTCAACCAACAGGAAGGGACCATACTAGCCCAACAAGCCTTTTGCTATCCAATTGAAAGAATAGTTGCTATTTGAGTGTTTTCTTACCATTTTTCATCCAGTAAATACAAAGAAAACGTTCTATCCCTTGTTTATGTTTTCTTTATATAAAATAGGCTTTAGTTCTATATCACTTAGAGCTTGCCTTTTACTTAATGTGGTTTTGATATAAGCATAAATCACCTTATAATCATTAAAACCCTAAACATTATAGACAAAAAAACTCTCCCTTTCTAGATTTACCTATCTTATTTGCCCATTTCCACTCATCATATATTTTACCGTTGTTAGTGCAGGTAGCCCCATCGGTCCACGTGCATGAAGTTTCTGTGTAGAAATTCCAATCTCTGCACCAAATCCTAGCGCTCCTCCATCAGTAAATCTGGTGGATGCATTATGATAAAGGGCCGCCGCATCTGTTAACTGCATAAATTTCCTTGCCGTATGTTGATTCTCTGTAATAATCGCTTCAGAATGCTTCGTTCCATACCTATCAATATGCTCTATTGCCTCGTCTAGACTATTCACTATTTTTACGGCAATCTCTAAGCTTAAATACTCTTCAGCCCAATCCTTTTCTGTAGCCGGAATAACGCCTGGTAATTCCTTACAAGCCATTTCATCCCCATGAATGAGAATACCATTCGCTGCAAGTGTTTGAGCTAGCTCCAATTTATATTTAGCTAGAAATTCTTGATGGATAATCAATGTTTCAGCAGCATTACATACAGCAGGTCGATCCGTTTTCGCATTGACGATAATGTCGAGTGCTTTTTTCAAATCGGCTTCTTTGTCTACATAAAGATGGCAATTTCCTACACCTGTTTCTAGTACAGGAACAGTTGCATTTTCCACTACGGTTTGAATAAGGGATCCGCCTCCCCTTGGAATAAGTACATCTATATGCTCTTTCATCGTAAATAGTTGTTTTGTAGCATTTCGATCTGTTGAAGAAATAAATTGCACTGCTTCTTTTGGAATAGCCGTTTTCTCCAAGGCCTTATGCATAACCTCAACAATTGACATATTAGAATGAATAGCGGAAGATCCTCCCTTTAAAATGATGGCATTTCCTGACTTAAGCGCTAATCCCGTCGCATCGACTGTAACATTGGGACGAGCTTCATAGATCATTCCTATAACCCCAAGAGGAACACGTATTGTCTCCACTCTTAGGCCATTTTCTAACGTCCAGTTTGATAAAACATCCCCTACCGGATCTGGTAATTCTGCCACTACACGAAGCCCTTCGGCAAAATCCTTAATTCTACTTTCATTCAGAGTCAAGCGATCCATAAAGGCCTTCTCAAAACCACTCGCTTTGCCATTTTGTAAATCTTTTTCATTGGCTTCTAAAATAAAGGCTAGCTGCTTTACTAATTCGTCAGCAACAACATTTAGTGCTTCATTTTTTTCATTTGTGTTTAGAATACTTATTTTTTTCGCAGCCTTTTTCGCAGCGATTGCTTGCACTTCAACGATTTGATAATCTTCCACTATGGATGTCACTCATCTGCCTCCTCTTTTTATACAACTTCTGATGCTATATAGTTACGAGAATAAACAAAGGTTGATTGCTCAATTGCAATATTTTCCTTTTCTACCTTTTCTTTTAGCTCTAAATAAGAAAAGTTCACTCTACCTAATCCAATTTCCTCTTGATGTTCATCTACGATTCTCACAACGGCTCCTTGTTCAAAACGTCCATCCACCAGCACTATATTCTCAGCAAGTAAATCCTTATGTTTCTCAAGCATCTCTTCTTTCCCTGTAGTACTAACAACAATTTTTCCTTCAGGTCCAGAATGAAAAGCAATCCACTGTTGTTCGTCACATAAGTTATAGGCATTTTGCTTCTGTCTAAAATAAGTTCCTTTTGCTGTACCATTCACCGCATCCATTAAAATATTAGGCTTTCCTGCTCTTCCTAAAAAAGCGTCTATACCAGAAGCTAATGCGATTTTCATTGCAGCAATTTTAGATTTCATTCCACCTGTTCCTACTTCACTATCTGCTCCGCCTGCTGAAGACTCTATTTTAGAAGTAATGGTTTGAACCTCTTCTAACATCTTTGCTTGAGGATTCCTATGAGGATTATCGGTATACAATCCATCTACATCTGATAAGATAATGAGCTGGTCCCCATGAATGAGCGCTGCTACCTTAGCCGAAAGTGTATCATTGTCCCCAAATTTCAAACGATCAATAGTAACCGTATCATTTTCATTAATGATTGGAATAATTCCTCTATTCAACAATACATTTAATGTATTTTTCATATTGGTATATCGCTTTTCATCCGCAAAATCACCTCTAGTGATTAATATTTGCGAAGCAACATATCCATGAGATAAAAAGAGTTCTGAGTAAGATTCCATTAATAAACCTTGGCCGATAGATGCCGCCGCCTGTTTTTCTGGAAGCGAAGTTGGACGTTTTATACACCCGAGTTTCCGATACCCAGCAGCTACCGCACCTGAGGAAACGACAGCCACTTCATAACCAGCATCCTTTAGCTCCACAATTTGCTCTACTAATTTCTCGAGTTTTTTCCGACTTATTTCTCCGTGCATGCTGGTTAGGGAACTGCTTCCAATCTTAATTACAACTCTTCTTATCTGTTTATCTTGCTCTTGCAAATCCTCTGTTAACATTCTGTACCTCCTATTGTTCCATTAAGAATTTAATTTTGCACCACCAAGCTCTGCGCTTATCTGTTTGGATCGACTTGCTGCATGTTTGATTGCTTGGGATATGGCCTCTCCACCGTTATAATCTGCTAATGCTTTCAATCCAGAGGCGGTTGTTCCATTTGGTGAAGTTACATTTTCTTTTAGGATAGTAGGTGATGTTCCTTTTTCCATTACCATTTTTGCTGCTCCATAAACAGTTTGCGACACGATTTCTCGAATTAGTTCTTTTGGCATCCCATATTGCAAACCAACAGACTCCATGTGCTCCATTAAGTAATAAAAGTATGCTGGTCCGCTTCCTGCAATTCCAGTAAAGAGGTCCATCTGCTCTTCATTTATCACAAAGACCTTGCCCATACATTCAAGTAATTCTTTCACCGCTTCGATGTTTTCTGTCCTAGTATATCGCCCACTTGTTAGTGCTGTTGCTGATTGCTGTACCATACTTGAAGTATTTGGCATCACCCGAATAACTTGTTGTCCTTCTTGTAAATGGTCTTCCATAAAATTTGTTGTTATGCCAGCCAATACAGAAATTACTACTTGATCTGGGTTTAGTCTTTCTTTTAACGAATGTAGTGCCTCTCTCGCTCCTTTCGGCTTCATCGCTAATATAAACAAATCAATATTCTTATATGGTAATTGTTCCTTTTGAACCGTTTCTATGCCGTATTTATTGGCTAAGCCTTGTAGACGATCCATATTGCTATTATTGGTTGCAATTATTTGGTTGGGGAGAAGTTTTTCTGCTTTAAGAGCACCTGCAATCATAGCCTCTGCCATCGAGCCTGCCCCTAAAAATGCTACTGTCTTATTTTTTAACATCCGCACCCTCCTAAGTATTAATAATTCATTCCATATTCTTTTTTCAACATTTCTAATCGTAACATGCTCAAATTTTGTTTCAAGGGGAATTGCCCAATTGACGAGGATAGGGGCGAGATAGTGAAAATGGTCTAATATTGATTACCTAAGTTCATTTAAAACGGGATAATCCTGTTTCTCGACTGGAGAAGGGAAATTACCGATATTGACCAAATCATCCTTAAAGAATAAGAGACACCATCTGACATATGCTAACAAATATCGATTTCACCCTCCTTACTGAGGATATATTATCTAAATAAAAGACTCTCAACATTGAAAAGGAAGAATATGATGATATTCATCTACCTCATGTAAAATACAAAAGATTTTTGAACAACTACATATAAAAACTTCCCTCTAGACTAAAAATTGCCCTATCAAATTAACATTACTTAAGATAACAGTGAAATTCAAAAAAATATATGGAGTTAGAAAATAGCAGTCTTTTGCGGAATAATTTCGTGGTCAAGATTACTTTTTAACCATAAAAAGACCCCCAACCAATAATGGTTGAGAGCCTTTGAAACGCCAAAATTAACGTTTTGAGAAATATACAGATAAATTTTAAGTGTATTGAATACATCGTAATCCATTTATATCAACGTTTTGGGAATTGTTATATGGATAAAAATGTATGAAAAAGGATTGAAAATGATATTAGTTGAACCAATTTGCACCAACACGATAGATGTTAGTTGAATACACTTTGTTAATATATTCTCCACTGCTTTATATAAAATAGTGTACACCTAAAGCCTTTTAATAATGGGGCTTATTCAAGTAAAGCACCTTTTACTTGAATAAGGATTGAACTTTTAAAGCAACTTCTTTTGGTATAACATCAATAGACGATAAACTTTTGATATCTACCAACACAGGTAAATAAGTACCTCTATCTCTCTCTTTGTCTGTGTACTCTTCACCTTGTCCAGTTCCGAATGTCCCTTTAATAATTTCAGATAGAAAAAAATATTGAATTCCATTAAATTCAACTTTTGCTATACACTCCTTGATTTTGACTTCTACACCTAATTCCTCGAATGCTTCTCTTTTAGCGGCCTCTATTGATGTCTCTCCCTCTTCTATTCCACCACCTGGAAACACATAATATACAGCTTCTTCTCTTACTCTTTTAATTAATCCGACTTTATTATCTTCTATTATTACCGAACCTCTATCTCGCATAACAATAACCTCTTTTTCTGGTAATATAAATTAAGTAATTTATCGAAAGTTCTCGTTGCTACACTAAAGCACCCTTTGGCGTAATAACGTTTGAATTTTTTCTGATATATAGTTCCGCAGATATATAAGTTTATCTTCATCGAAAGAACAGGTATCTTTATTATTCGCATAAATATCAACTACTTTTCTAATTGTAATTCTTAATTCCTGTGGTAAGGCCATCAATCCCCAGTTACCTGCTTCTTGTTTTGAAGAAATGACTCCTTCCTTTAAATACCAATAGACTCTTATCAAATTTAAAGAACAATAAATCGGATCTTCCACAATATTCCCTAAGCATTCCTGATAATCACCTATTATTGACGATACATAATCTGTTTTAGGAATTAAAGGGAAAACTTCATTAACAGGCTTACCCTCAATACAAATACCTCTGTGATTAATTATTGTTATATGGGCTGCTAAATCAGGATCAGTATTAACATCTTTTATAAATATATCTGTATTTCTTAAGAGATCATCTTCATACCGTTTTCTCCAATATTCACTATAGTGAAAGTCAAATGGGCAAGGATGCTGCCAATCCATTAGTTGTTCTTTATTTAGGAAACTAATTTCAATTGGATATGGAGAATTAGAATAATTTAGAAAGAACTGAGCTAGATTTCTTTTTTGCTCTACTTTCATTAGCTTGTTAGTAACAACCAAAACATCTATATCGCTACTTTTTGGATTAAAACCTCCCATAGCTAACGAACCATGTAAATAAAAACCTACGAAGTCATCATTTAGAATGTCCCTAATGCCTTTTTGTAGATTCAA
The DNA here is from genome assembly GCF_950097965.1 of Bacillus sp. T2.9-1. Classification (NCBI taxonomy): domain Bacteria; kingdom Bacillati; phylum Bacillota; class Bacilli; order Caryophanales; family Bacillaceae; genus Bacillus; species Bacillus sp. T2.9-1. The sequence continues at coordinate 66,724 of NZ_CATNHG010000068.1, read as the reverse complement.
TGTAAAATCTTTTATGTCAGGAGGACACGTTTTCCAATCATACCCCATTTATAATCTTCTCCCTATTATTACCCTTTATTAAAAAGAACGTCATATTACCGATTTACTTGTTATGTTCAAGCACTAGCAAGTTTAATAACAGTTTTAACATTTAAATTCATCTTAAGAAACTCATATGTACTACCATTTGTATCTTGCATGAAAGTCTCTACATCTCTAAACCCTACTTTTCTATATAATTTTATAGCTCTTTGATTAAAGGTTGCAACTGATAATGTGATTTTTTCAGGTTTAAATTCTGACTGAATAAAGCTTATACCTGCTCTTAAAAATTCTTTTCCCTTGCCTTTTCCAGTTAAATCTGGTCTCATTCCTAACCCAATATCAAAGGTTCCGTCAGCAACTTTACTAAAGGTAAAGAATCCAACCAATTTATTTTCTTTTGTTACAGCAAACGTTGAGTTTCCCCGTTTTTCTGGGTTTAAAAATTCGGCTAAATCTAAATCTTCTTCATCAGCTTCCATATCATAAAAAGAATATTCACCATCATAATGCCAATTAAATGCGATATTTTCTGCTTGTTCTTGTGTCATGACACTAAATTCATAAGCCATTATATTCTCCTTCATTCTTAAATAATTTTTATCTCCTTGTTCAACTCTACTGCTCCTATATTTGAACAAGCTTCGAGAATTTCATTGAATAAAGTCACTTTAATATGTAATAGTTCCATATTATATATGGTACATTAACTGTAATAATCATACTACCATAACTATCTTTAATAATGTGAATATATAAATACCTTGAGGAAAAAAAGGGAGTTGTTTCTCCCCTTTAAATGTAGTCTCTTTCTTTCAGGCTAGTAAATCTGTTATCACTATTTACAACTAAATGGTCAAGCAACTCAATCCCTAGTAATTTTCCAGCCTCTACTAATCTTTTTGTGACGTTTATATCTTCCGTCGATGGTGTTATATCACCACTTGGGTGGAAAAGGACATGTTTGATTAAGAAAGGTTCGGCGATACCTAAAAGACGCCTGTATCAGTTATTGATCTGTTAAAGAATAATAAATTCATTTAAATTGATGGGCTTTTCGGCAATCACGCCTTATAATTGAAGATCATTCACGTGATTTTATAATTCAAACCTTTTTGACACTATTTCAGCTACTTCTGCAGCACTCAAATTTGTATTATTAATTTTTATGTAGTTCTCATTTTTAATTTCATCTTTATGGGAGTTCAATCTGTATTTTTCCATTGATTCCTTTAGTTCATTCTCCGACCAATCAACGTTTCTTTTGGTAGGTTTATGCTCAAGTCGATGCGGACTTTTATTTCGTTCCAGCCTCTCGTCCATATCGGCTTCTAATTCCACAAAATAAATAGTGGCACCCTCGGATTCAAAGATTTCACATGTCTGGTCTACGAAGTCCCAATCCTCTTGTTGATCAAAAGCCCACACATATGTAAAGATCAAACCTTCCAGTTCACTCTTAGCCACTGCCTTGAATATTTCTTTTCTAAATAAAGTTGACAACCTCCACATTTCCGAACTAAAGCTGAATAAGGGCTCAAGTAATTCAATGGTCATATGGTTATGAAATAGTTTCAATCCAGTTACTTTAGCTAACTCTTGCCCTACTGTCATTTTACCAACTGCTTGCGGACCAAATATAAGTACAAATTTCATAGACTTCCTCCATTAATGATTTTTTATTATACTACTAGTAATTACAAGTACCGTTTTTAGCTTCTTGTTAGTGAAATAATCTAATTATCCTCTTGAACTCCGATACCACTCTAATGCTTTTCGTTCAATCTCCAATGCCAGCTTTTCCTTCCCTTTGATATACGATTCAATGTTGTAGGGAAAACGTTGAGATAATGCATCTTTTAAGTCCCCATACTTTTTTGCATCATATGGATGTACCCGCAAGTAATCCCGAAATGCAATATGACGCTCAATTTCAGGATTGCCCAACTCATAAATGTGGACATGGTGAGTTCGATTATCTCCTCCTTTTTGGAAGTATCTACGTCTAGTTATCCCGTTTTCTCCCTTTGGTTCATAACCAATGGCGACCATTGCTGTGTTAAACTCATCGATCCGATTAATGTCTCTAACAATAGGCATTATGTCGATGATAGGCTTTGCCATTAGACCGTTTACAGACGTACTGCCGATATGATGGATTTCAATGATTTCGGAACCAAAAATTTCAAGCAATTTATTAGCTTCTTCTTCAAACATCGAAAGCCACTGCTCGTTATACGGCTTCACTTCAACTCTTCTCATTCAGAACCATCCTTTTGAATTGTTTATTTATTTACTCAACTTTCGCATCGATAAATGTGCTATAAATTCATCTAGCTGTAGTTGCCGATGTCATTCAAGTACTATCATTGACACATAAAAATGCATGAAAAAACACCTATCCGTTTGGTATAGTTGATTTGTCGAGAATCAAACATTCCATACAGAAGAGGTGTCCTCTATATGATAGCGAATCATGACCAATCTAAGCAACTACCAAATGAAATAAAATCTACTTTTAAAGAACTAAAAGTATTGAAACATCTTAGAAAAGCTGGGATTACCAAGTCTTTTGGCTTTACCTGTGCTTATTTATTTCAGCTCATTTTCTGTTTGATCTTTGAAAACAAAAACTGGTTTCGAACACTTGAAAGTAAGAAATCTACCGATATTCCAGCTAAAGATGAGGTCTATCGTTTTTTGAACCGTTCCACTTATTCATGGAGAAGGTTTCTGCTTTTATTAAGCGCACACTCGATTGAAAAAGTAAGTAAGCTTACAAATCATGAGCGTATCAAAGTGTTGATTGTTGATGATTCATCTTATGATAAAAATCGAAGTAAATCGGTTGAACTTCTTGCGCGTTGTTTTGACCACGCTTCTCAAAAAATGCGCTTCTACAAAGGCTTTCGTATGCTTACATTGGGATGGTCTGACGGTACAACGTTTATGCCTGTAGACTTTTCTTTATTGAGCTCTAAAAACAGTGTCATCAATGGAGTGTCACAGAACATTGACAAGCGCAGTTCTGGATATAAGCGCCGTTTAGAAGCTTTACAAACGGCACCTGACCTGATGAAAGGTAAAAAGGTTAGTTTGAAGGAACTCTATTCATTAGCTTCACCCGTTCAAGGAAAGAAAGGAATTCTACGGTCTATTCAAACGACACAAGCCAATGGAGTACCAGTTAAAATTGTATTTGTCCGTAACCGTAATAAAAAAAGTGAATGGTTAGCGATTTTAAGTACCGATTGCAGCTTAAGTGAACAAGAAATCATTCGTATCTACGGAATTCGTTGGGACATTGAAGTCTTTTTCAAAACAACAAAATCCTTATTAAAGCTACAAAAGGAGTTTCAAGGTCGTTCGTATGACTCTTTAATTTGTCATACAACAATCGTCTTTACTAGATACATTGTCCTCTCTTGGCAGAACCGTTGTAGCACAGACCAACGGACATTAGGTGGTCTATTTTATGATCTTTGCGATGAAATTAGTGATCTCGATTGGGCTGTCGCACTAGGACAGCTACTAGAGCTTCTTCAAGATGTCCTAAAAGAAAGTAACAAAAGGATTCAAAAGTTAATTCAATGTCAACTACAACACTGGATTGCAGGCTTACCTAATTACATCAAGGTCTACCTTCCTATTTCAGTGTGCGAAAGTTGAGTTATTTAAATATTCCCTTTCAGATTGAATTTGTTCTTCAATAAGATAGTCCTCTAACTTCCCATATCTTGAAGCTTGTGTTAAAGATAAACCGAATCCTTCTACAAGTAGTTGAGGTCCAAAATGACTAGCTATCGTATTAAAACAAGTAATTCTTAAAGATTTGGGTGTAAAACCACAAAAAGCCTTTACCTTTCTTGCTATGAAGTGGGCTTTGATTGGACGATCCTGATATACTTCTGATGAGCTCGAACTTACAATTAAATAAGGCTTATTCTTTACGTTTTTTATGTTTGATCTTTGTTTAAGGTACTCAATTATTAATACCAGTTCATCATTAGATAAATAAACAGGAGATCTCTCATTAAGGTAAATTACCTTCAAATCAACGTTTATGTCACTTATTTTTATGTTGCTAATATGTGATGAAGATAACCCATGATAAAAACATAGGGTTGTCAATAAACACTCTAATGGTTGTTCATAAAGGCGACTTTTTATTACTTTAGCCACTCTTACTTGCTCATCGAAGGATAAGGGCTCGATAGTTGGAGGAAGCTCCCTTGATTTTATGTCCAAGATTGGTATATGGGTTATTATTCTTTTTCTTTTGGCTAACTTGAAAAGAACTAATAAATCTTTCCTCACAATCTCACGGTGCTTAGGTGTTAAACTTAAAAGAAAATCATGAACATCTTCTTGTTGAACAGTATCCCAAGATTCTATATGTTTACAGTTCATTTGAAACCATCGGACTAGTCTTACGAATATTTCCATGTCAGTCTTTACTGTTAAGAGGGATAATGGATTCCTCGCATTAAACTTTATTTGCCTATTCCTAAGCTCCATTCTTTCATTGAAATATATCTCCAATAGACGTATAAATCCTTTTGGGACTTGCTTTAAAAGCTCTCTAATGCTAGTAATAATACCCTCATCTGCGTTAAAGCTTAAATAGCCTTCCTTAATTAAAAAATTAAATAGACTTGATTTAATTCCCTTTGGATTAGAGATTTTTTCTAATGTAGATACCAACCAACCTTCATTAATATCAGAAGGCCTTAAAAGCTCATTTTCAGCTGCTTGTAAAACCTGTAACACCTTACTTGTGTTCTTACGAATTGTTTCCACACCAATACCTAGTTCTTTTAAATACAAAACATATTTTTTAAATAGTGTTGCACTCCATGTTTTTTTGAAATTTTCTTTAAGAAAACCTTCGGTTTGAACCCTCTCTACACGAGCTTTACTTAAACAATTATGACAGACGGTTGCTTTTTTATTAATTTCTGATTTATTTAGTTTTCTTTCACAAAATAAGCAATTAAAATTGTTCATCATTCTCCTATATTGGTGGAAGTTTATCTTTAGAAATAGATTCATTAACCGCCTTTGCCAACTTATTATTCGTTGGTCTTTCAAGTTTTTTCGCAGGTGTAGGAGTGTGTTTCCATAAATCATTTGGAGTACATTCTAGTGCAGTACAAAGCGCATCCATTGTTTGGGTTTTTACTTGCTTAGGCTCACTAGTTAATAAAGCGCTTATAGAGGGAGGAGATAGTTTATAACCTGCCTTATCCTCCAAAAGCCTACCCAATTCAGCCCCAGACCATATTCCATTATCGGCCATGACTTTTCTTAATCTCCATTCAATTGCCAATTCATTCACCCTTTTTGTTAAAGTTTAATAATTGATTTCGCCACTTTTCTTGAGCCATCCTCACTCTTTTCTCCAGATGGTCTGAACCAGGATTAGAGTAATTGAATGTCGTTGCGACATCTGCGTGACCTAACAGTTCCTTTAGCGTTAATAAGTCAACACCAAGTTCTGTCTGACGAGTTGCGAATGAGTGACGTAATTGATGAGGACTAAAAATCTCTTCTTTAGTAAAACCCATCTTTTCTTGCCTTCTCGCTAAACTCTTTCGTGCTGTGTGTTTATTTAGCCTTACTCCACCTTCTGATAAGAATAAAGGTCCTACAGTTTCATTAGTGAAAAGAGGCCTAATTTTTTCTAAGTACCATTTCAGGAGTAAATCTACATCATCCAACATCGGTACCCATCGTCGCTTAAATCCTGACCCCTTAGATCCCTTTCCAAAACGGACATGAATTTTACCTTTTTCCCCTAAGTCAAACCTACAATCTTTTACGTCCATCATAATTATTTCGTGAGTTCTTAAACCTGTTAATTCTAACATCCTAAAAAGGGTATAGTCTCTCGCTACAGTGGAATATTTTCTAGCTGTTTTCATTTCTTCCTTCAACCCATTCCAAAACCTATCAAGTAATTCTGGTTTTGGAGGTATTACCTGACCATTATGATCATCTTTTCTATGATAGTAACGGTTAAATTTATCTAATAAGTTAGGAACTTGTACTCTATATCTCTCCCAAATTTCATGCCCATGCCTTGTCTTTAAATACTCTAAAAATGTAGAGATAGTGGATTGGTATTTCCTCCTAGTTGAATATGCCAGTCCTCTTCCAACCAATCCTAGATAAAACTGATCCGCATCCGACATTGTAACTTCCCATATGAACTTATTTGACACATCTAAGAATTCATTTAAACACTTTGTTCCAAGAGCTATAGTATGTTCTGTATATCCTAGAACACGTTGTTGCTGTTCCCATAGCCCAATTAACTTTGCTTGGTATTCTCTCGATTCTTCATATGAAGGATAGTGTAATTCTTGTTTATTGCTGATCACTGATAAAAAAGGTTGTTTCCCCATTTGATAACCTCGCATTTTAGGTATTACCTAATTTTTTTAGTTATTACCTAATATATCAGAGGTTTAATATAAAAGAAACATATCCTTTCTCCGGTGCTGATGCGCAGCAATGACACTGGCTGCGTTATTAAGTATTGCTGATTTAAACACCTCGCGTGGATGAACGAGTGAGGCATTTAACGAACCAACATGGCAACGATGAACTGCGATAACATTATTCTTTGTATTTAAACACATAACAAAAAACACTTCACGATCATCACGTCCAATAAAGCTAGATGCTATCTTTGCTCCGTCTTCTGGGCTACGAATGATGTAATCAACACCTTCTTCAGCCTCTCTAATAACTTGTTCTATGCGTACTACTTCTAAAATGGTTTCCATCTAGATCAACCTCTCTATTATTTTTTGACCTTTCTGGTCACCATATAGAGAATCTTCGCATCGATTAATGTCAAGTGGAGTAAGTAGCAAAGCTATCAAGTGATTCGTAGATGTTTTGGGGAAGCCCAATGAATTAGGGTGCGTTAAAAGCGTTAATTGCTTTCTTACGCACCCTTATCCTACTTGGCTGACTCATAACATCCGAAGAACGAAGACCCTTTACATAATCGATAATTCGTCTCTGCCTTATAGACGAATTAGGAGATTATAATTAGGGGAGCTGAAAAGGAAAATCAATACAGAGACATCTATTTTAAGACTTACCGCTTTTGACCTTAGTCTCATTTAATGATTTCAATATTTCATCTAACTTGTTATTTACCTTAAGCGTTTGATTCAAGTGATAAACTTCTTTTCTACTTAGTGCTGATGAAGATTCGGAAATATCATTTTTTATATGAATCGCAAGGTCATTTAATACGTTTGCGTTCTCTTCCACACCTCGATACAGAGCAATATAATATTCTTTGGTATCTTCTAATTTTTTGTTTTGATGCACTAAGAGTTTATTTTGCGCTATTATACTATAGTATTTTTCAATGATATTATTACCAACTGTTAGTAATAATTCTTCTACAGCTGAATCCACTGCTTCTGGGCCTTTTATATATTCATCTAAGATTTCCCTGAATTCTGCTTCAATCTTCGCTTTCCAATCATTGTTTGTAAAAAAAGCAATCGGCTCTTCCTCAATGCGTTTATACGTATCACTTATTGCATTTGCTCGAAGCGCTTCGATGAACGCACGATTATAAATTTGCCTAGGGCGTCCCTTACCTTCCACCTTCTCCTTTTTTACTTGCGGTTTTCCAATCCCCAAAAAATCTTTATCCGTATTTACCTCTTTTGCCTCTCTACGAAAAGTTGATTCTGTTAATCTAGCACCGTTAACTGCCAACTCTTCTATTGCTTCATCTATAGAAAACCATTGATTCTTCAATTCCGCAATTTGTTCAGGGCTTAACCCTTCCGCTTTAGTAAATGACCACATTTAAAAATCACCCCTAAAAAAAATAACGTTATTATATCAACCATTATATCATTTTTCTTCATTAGGGTTATAAAATCACTAGGCTTACAATTAAGTCAGAAAGTTAATTGCGCAATGCTTTCAAAAAATATCGAAAGGATGAACTTTTTCAGATGAAGAAATTGCGAAGTTTCAACGTTTTTGACGCAGCGGGATTTTTCAAGGACAAGGATGTACGGGTGATGTCCCATGAAGACTGGAAGGAATATGACGAGGACGGAAAGAATTCCAAAGTCATAGGCACCAAATATAAAACGGTTATTGCAACTGACCGAACAGAATACACAGGGGCAGATGTAGCACCTGATCTTAATGCAGGCGAGCAAGTTATTGTAAAGGTGCCTCAACCGCCAAAAGAGTATAAAAAGTTCAGTAGAGTCACATTTGTGAATCCGACAGCTTCTGTGTATGGAACATTCATGAGTGAACTTTCTGTTAAAGCAGATGATGTGGAAATTACCCAACCTAAATAAAGGACAAGGGACAATTATTTCCCTTTCTATCATTATCATTTCAATGCATGTGACCGCCCCTGATAAGGGGCGGAATCACAATATTAGGATGTGAATTACATGAAGAAAACATACCGAATGCAACGTGGGTTTATTTCGTTTCTAATCATCGGATTGTTTCTCGTTTTATGGTCTTTCTTTTACAAACTGTATCCATTGATTGCAGAACAAATAACGATATTACAGCTTCCACATGTTGAGTCACATATCTTCTTGATTCCTATTGGTTTGATGGTAATTGGCTTATTCGTTGGTTGGTCAATTCGCAATAAATTATGGTTTGGTCTACTTTTTTCTTTGCATTATTATTCGATAATTAAACGAATGAGAAGACATATTAAAGATGCTAGATTCGAAGATGAACGTGAGTTTGATAATCGTTTAGTTAGATTACCGAAAATCAAAATTGAATTTGATGATAATCGAGCTAGAAAATCAGGTAAAGTGCTTATTCAAAACTCAATTAAATTCGACAAGAAATTAGAAGACATGAGGATTGATTCAGCGTTAGAAGGATATGTAAGCGAACGTCAATATTTATCTAAAGACCGTAATTGGTACATCTATGAGTTCTATGCTGTAAATTCACAAAAACAACTTGAAATTAAATCAGCAAGTGATTTGATTGAATGGTCAAACAAGACAGCAGACGATTACGCCTTACGCTTAGATGAGCGTGCAACTGTACCGTTTCATCATATGGGATTAAGTGGACAAACAGGTAGTGGTAAATCGGTTTTCATTCAAATGCTAGTTGAACAAGTATTATCGAAAAAGGTCAATCATGAGTTATTCATTATTGACCCAAAGCGTACAGATGTATACCAAATGGCTAAACGTATCGTTGGTGATGAGCGAACAGCCAACAAGACAAATGCAATTGAATTGATTAAACAATTTCATGAACGAATGAAAGAACGACAAGATGAGTTGCAAGATTATTTCATATCGAATCGCAACAAAACATATAAGGACGCTGGTTTGCCTGCTCTAATCCTGCTTATTGATGAGTTCGGGGCATTGAGAGAGTCATGGAAGACTTTGGCGAAAAAGGAACGTGATGAAGTCGATAACATACTTTCTGACGTTGCATTCATGGGTCGTCAACTAGGGTGTATTTTATGGGTAGCGACACAACAAATGAATGCTCAGACGATGCCAACAGCGATTAGAGAACAGCTCGTTTTGAAGATTGCCTTAGGTGATAGCGATGAGCAAACCTATAGAACTTTATTTTCATCTGGTGTGGATATACCACCAGTCGAGTTTACTGCTGGTCAGGGAATTTACAGTTATCCAGGGCTTGCAAGTGCAGACAATCCACGCTTGTTGTCGGTTCCTTACTGTAGCTTTTTGAATGAAAGCACCTAGCTTTTCCTTAAGGAAAGACGGCACAGAGAGTGGAAAGGGACCCGCCGTCCAGGCGGGGAAGGTTCCGCTCCGTGCTTTACACCTTTAGGAGAGCTGGCGTTTTGGTAATCACGCCAGCTCCGGTAGGAAGCAAAAACAACAATTAATACCGTCATAGCAGGCTTTTACACTTAAAAAACTTTCCCTAAAGTTTTCGGAACGAGGAGTGAATAGAACATGATTAAACCAGATATTGACCAATTTACACTTGTATTACAAGCAAAAGGCGTATTTGACTTTGATGAATGGCGTGACTGGGTAGCAAAAAGCTTAATAGGCACATTCTTGGTTAAATCAAAAATGCATATGCTATTCGACGACTTTGATGAAGCTGACGTTAAGCTACCTGAAGGTTATACCGTTGGCTATTCATTCATCAATGCACCATTTTACTTTTGCATTGCCTATCATGAAGCATTCACAAAAATGGGCGTCATAGTCAAATTCAGCGCTTACGCATGGCATGAATATCGGAAGCGGTATGAAGAGGAATTTAACGAACCGATTCATTTACACACCTTTTTTAAGTTGATTGAAGCTGACGAATACTCTTTTAGACTTTCACGAATTGATATGTGTTGCGACTTTTTTAATAAAGGCATTGATATCGCTAAATTAAAACGTTCAATTGAAGAGAAAAGGACTGAATTGCGCTATGGCAAGTACTAATAAAAGTTATCTGCAAAAGGTTATTGATGACAATAAAGAAAAACCATACAAGAAAAACAACTCGAAGGTGTCCGACGTATCCAAAAATTTTCAGGCTCAAACATTGTATATCGGGGCAAAAAGCAGAAATACAAAAGTGCATTTACGAATTTATGATAAGAAAGAGGAACAACTGTCATGAAGCACATGCGCCATGTAGCTAAAGAAGTAGATGACTGGACACGCGTTGAAGCAGAGTATTCCGGTGATTACGCCCATCAATTAACAGATGCTATCAAAGAATGTAACACAGATGAACAGCTGAAAAACCTGATTGTTAGTTCTCTACTAGATCGCTATATGTTCTTTTATGTTAATTCTAATCGACCTCATAAGATAACTAGATTAATGCTTGAATTGTTAGACGAAAAGAACTTTCACTTTGAATCACCATCTCCACGAAACAATTTGTTAGAACAATCAATAGACCATTTAATTAAGGGGGCTGGTCTTCTTCCGACATTGTGGAAAGTTCAGCAAATATGGGGCGATGGAACAGCACGGGAATTAATAGATTATTTCTATAAACAGTACTATGAAGAATTCGAACCCAATGATGACCATATATCTTGGGTAAATAAATACAAGGCACTTTATCAATTAGAAGGTAAGCCTTGGGAGAGGAAGATGTAAAATGAGTATTATTAACTCAAAGGAACACATCGAGCATATAGTCAGAATGATAGATTTCCTTCAAAATGGCAAAGGAATAATCAACAAAAAGGATAATCATTCTGATTACCTAAACGGCATCTATACACCTGAAGATATATTAGGGAATATAAAACACAGCGCTGAACAAGCACTAAAGGAATTAAAATAATTCACACCATAAGGAGATGATGCTACATGAGCATTAGCATGGCTACAAAAGACTATCCATATCTTTTAACCAGAGAACAAGCATCAGATTTTCTAGGTATAGACCCGAAGTCTTTTGATAAATATATCCGACCACATGAAGAGCTTGAGCGTTTCATGATTGGCAGGCACGAACGATACACAATGAAATCTTTAGTACACTTTATCGAAAAACACTCCGTTTAAAAATGCCGACAGTTGATAAGATGCTAGTTTAGAAATACAATATAATTGTATTCAACTAGCATCTATCAGCTATTTTTATGAGAGGGATGATAGTATGGCTAGTATAGTAAAAAGAGGAAAGTCATATCGAGCACAGGTTTCTTTATACAAACATGGTCAACATAAAAGGGTTTCGCAAACCTTTCCAACAAAGAAAGAAGCAAATCTTTGGGCATTAGAAATGGAATTAGCGAAAGGAGAAGGAAAAGAACTTGCTCACAGAACAACCACATTTGCGGATTTTTTCGAGAATTGGATTTACCTTGTAAAGGTCAATGACGTTAAAGAAACGACATTTCAAAATTATGTTCGTACTTTAGGGGTTATTAAAAACTTATTTCAGGATATCCAATTAAAAGACTTAAATGATATTGTTGTCCAAAAGAAAATTGATGAATATGCAAAAACACATTCAAGAAAAACAACACATGAAGTACTTCTTAAAATTAAAACATCTTTACGTGATGCATATGCCCGTGGTTACATTGCAAATGATTTTGCTCGTTTAGTGAAAACACGTGGAGAAAACCCACCTAAACGAAACAAAGCTTTGTCTATTACAGATTTTAGAAAGCTACGTAATTACGTTTTACAGCATTCAGAAGATGAATTTAACGTACTTGTATTATTGGCATTAGAAACAGGTATGCGACGTGGGGAACTACTTGCAATACGACCAGAGAGCCTTTATGAATACGGAATAAAAGTTAGACATTCAATCAGTCCTACTTCTGATGATACTTCATTAAAAACACAAAATGCAAAACGTGATGTGTCAATTAACAAAGAAGTTTATGAGCTTATTCGCCAAATTCCAGTGAAAGCAAATGGTTATATTTTTAATTTTGGAGGATTTAAACAGTCTGAACTATTAGCGGAGTTGTTAGAGAGCTTAGACATTGAAAAAACAACTTTTCATGGTTTGCGTGATACACATGCATCATTCTTATTTGCTCAAGATATCGACATTGCATACGTATCGAAACGTTTAGGACATATCAACATCCAAACAACCCAAAATTATTACCTAGAATTAATGCCAGAAAAAAAGCACCAGCAAGATGCCGATGCTTTAAATCTGTTAAGTTCTTTATGAGTTTTAAGCTGATTTGAACCAACTTGAACCAAAAAACCTTTGTAAACGTTGATACAATAAGGAATTGATTAACGTTTTGAGAACTGAGGTGCACGACGAGCGCCTTTAAGACCGTATTTTTTACGTTCTTTCATACGAGCGTCACGAGTTAATAATCCTGCACGTTTTAATGTTGGACGATATTCAGGATCTACTTGAAGTAAAGCACGAGCGATACCATGACGGATAGCGCCAGCTTGACCAGTATAACCTCCACCGTTAACATTTACTAAAATATTGTAGCTTCCAGTAGTTTCAGTAGCTACTAATGGTTGTTTAACAACTTCGCGTAAAGCTGCAAACGGGATATAACTTTCGATTTCACGACCATTGATGATGATTTGTCCGTCACCTGGAACTAAACGTACACGAGCAACAGAGCTTTTACGACGACCAGTACCGATATATTGAACCTGTGCCATTTGTTTTACCTCCCTTTATTAATTATCCACGAAGTTCGTAAACTTCTGGTTGTTGAGCTTGGTGCGGATGTTCGCTACCAGCATATACGTGTAATTTTCTAAACATTTGACGACCAAGAGAATTCTTTGGAAGCATACCTTTGATTGCAAGTTCTAACATTTGCTCTGGATAGTTAGTACGCATTTCTAAAGCAGTTCTTTGCTTTAATCCACCTGGGTGCATGGAGTGACGGTAGTAAATTTTGTCAGTTAATTTTTTACCAGTCAATTCAATTTTTGAAGCATTTAAAATAATTACATGATCACCAGTATCCACATGAGGTGTGAAAGTTGGTTTATGTTTACCACGTAGAATTGATGCTATTTCACTAGCAAGACGACCTAAAGTTTGGCCTTCAGCATCAATCACGTACCATTTACGATCAATAGTGTTTGAATTAGCCATAAACGTTGTACGCATGAGTTTCCCTCCTGAAATGTTTAATTATAATTTGTTTTAAATTACGAATGTTCTGTTCTTACGTCTATATGTTCACACAATTAAGTTCCGGGGCTTAATGTGGGTTTAAAATACATACCATATTATGATATATCCTAGACTAGTATATGTCAAGGGAATGTTACACCAGGTTTAGTTGTTATGAGAAAAAAATTAGTTTTATTTTAGTTTTCACTCAAAAAATACTGATTTCCGCTTATAAAATAAAATCTATTTCACTCATTTCAGCATCAGAGAAAATATATTTTGCGCGAAAATCTACGATATTCTTTTAATACAATACTTTCCAAAGATACAATCCATTTGCTGAAGCGGTTTTTCCAGCTGCTTTTCTATCTTTTTTCTCAATAATTACCGGGATTTCCTCTGGAGATTTCTTTCCTCTTCCAACATCTAGTAATGTTCCAACCATAATACGCACCATGTTATAAAGGAACCCATTCCCTTGAAAAGAAAATATTAGCATATTTTCTTCCTCTATTAACTTTACCCCAGTTACAGTTCTTACTTTTTTTTCTTTGTCTGTTTTAGCAGAGCAAAAACTAGTAAAATCATATTCACCGATAAAATAGCCCAACGCTTCTCTCATTGCTTCCACATTTAGGCTATATGGATAGTAATAAGCATAATGACGTTTAAATGGGTCTCTCCGCTCTCCTAATTGAATAAAGTAGCGGTATTCCTTTGCTGTTACATTATATCTTGCATGAAAGGATTCAGACACTATCACAGCATCTGCGACTACTATATCATGAGGCAATAACGTATTTAATGCAATTGGCCACTTTTCTGCTGGAATATCAAGAGAGCTATCAAAATGAATAACTTGTCCTTTGGCATGAACACCGGCATCTGTTCTCCCTGATGCCTGAATCTTCACCTCTACCCCTTTATGAAGCTTTCTTAAAGCCTTTTCGATCTCCCCCTGTACCGTTCGATCCTTTGGCTGAATCTGAAAACCACTATAATTTGAACCGTCATAGCTTATTGTACATTTATATCTTTGCATCTTATTCTCCACTACGTTCTTAATACAAACAGCAATGCTGTTACTAGGATCAAAATAATAATCATAATTGAATCGATGGGACTCCATACTAACTGACGATATTTTGTTCTTCCTTCTCCACCTTGATAACCGCGTGCTTCCATAGCGATAGCAAGCTCCTCAGCCCGTTTAAAGGAATTAACAAATAAAGGAATCAATAACGGAATAATGGCTTGAATTCGGCTTTTTATCGAGCCACTAGAGAATTCCACACCTCTTGCCATTTGAGCCTTCATAATCTTTTCTGTCTCATCCATTAATGTCGGGATGAAACGCAAAGAAATAGACATCATAAGAGCAAGCTCATGGACAGGAAATTTCACCTTCTTTAACGGTCCTAATAATGTTTCAATTGCATCTGTCAATTCAATTGGCGTTGTTGTTAATGTGAGCAAGGATGTCATGATAATAAGCAGGAAGAACCGGATTGAAATAAGAACCCCCATCCTTACGCCTTCTTCATAAATGGTAATCCATCCCCATTCAAACAATAGATCCCCATTCTTTGTAAAGAACAAATGCAAAATAAAGGTGAAAATAATTAACCAAAAAATAGGCCGTAATCCTAAATAAATATACTTAATCGGTACATTGGAAATGGCTACTAATGTACCTACATATACAATTAGCAAAGAATAGCTCCAAATATTGTTAGCCAAAAATACAACGCAAATAAATAGGAAAACAAGAAGCAATTTTGAACGGGGATCCATTTTATGCAATATCGAATCGACGGGAATAAACCGGCCAATAATCATTTTCCCCATTAATTACTCCCTACTTTCTTCTTTAGATACACTGCTAATTCCTCCGTGAAGTCTTCCATATTTAAATGCACTTGTGCCATCTTTATCCCCATTTTTGCTTCAACTTTTTTTTGGAATCGCACTACCTCAGGTACATTTAGGCCAATAGAAGCTAAATCTTGTGCACTCTTAAAAATTTCCATCGGTGTTCCTTGACGATGAACCTTCCCTTTATTCATAATGACTATTTGATCGGCATATTGAGCAGCATCTTCCATACTATGTGTAACTAAAATGGTCGTTAAATTCCGTTCTTTATGAAGTTTATAAAACATATCCATTATTTCTCTTCTGCCCCTTGGATCTAATCCAGCTGTTGGTTCATCTAACACAAGTACATCCGGTTCCATTGCTAAAACACCTGCAATAGCCACTCTTCTCATCTGACCACCAGATAAATCAAAAGGAGACTTTAAAAGAAACTCTTCCGATAAACCTACCTCGCGTAATGCTTTTTCAGCTCTTATCTTCGCTTCCGACTCTGCGATCCCAAAATTAAGAGGACCAAAGCAAATATCCTTTTCTACTGTTTCCTCAAACACCTGCTGTTCTGGAAATTGAAAAACAATACCTACTCTTTGTCGAATATTCCGCAAATTTTTATGCTTTTGTCCACCTTCAATGGTGCGGTCTCCTATTATAACCTTCCCTTTCGTTGGGGTTAAAAGAGCATTAAGATGCTGTAAAATAGTTGATTTTCCAGAGCCAGTATGACCTATTACGGCAACATAGCTTCCAGAGGGAATATCAAAACTTACATCCTCTATTGCTAACCGCTCAAACGGCGAATTTTCCTGATAACGATACTCTACTTTTTGAAGTGAGATGTCCATATGCCTGCCACCAACTCTTCTTCTGTTAAATATACTTCTTCTAATGGAATACCTTTGCTCATGAGACTTTCTCTCAGTTTAATGGTAAAAGGGATATCTAAACCAATCTCTACGAGTTCTTTTTGAAGTTTAAAAATTTCTTTTGGTGTTCCCTCTTTATACACTTTCCCCTTATTCATTACAATGATTCGATCTGCCTTAGCTGCCTCGTCCAAATCATGAGTAATCGAGATAATCGTCATGTTTTCTTTTTGCAAATCTCTCATGATTTCAAAAACTTCTTCTCTTCCCTGAGGATCCAACATAGATGTAGCTTCATCTAAAATGATAATTTCAGGTTTTAATGCAATAATTCCCGCAATAGCGACTCTCTGCTTTTGTCCACCAGATAGATGATGTGGCTCTTGATCAAGAAAAGATAACATCTTTACTTTTTCTAAAGAACGCTCTACTCTTGTTACCATCTCACTCCTTGGAACGGCGTTATTTTCTAAACCAAAAGCCACATCATCCTTTACAGTTGTGCCGACAAACTGATTATCAGGATTTTGGAATACCATGCCAACCTTTTTTCTGATATTCCATACAGAATCCTCTGTAATAGGAATATCATCTATTATAATAGAACCTTCATTAGAGAATTGTAATCCATTTAATAACTTAGCCAGCGTAGATTTACCTGATCCATTGTGTCCAACTACAGCAACCCATTCTCCTTTATTAACATGTAAAGAAACTTGATCTAGGGCGTTTTCTAATTGCTCCTCATATTTAAAGGTTACATTTTCGACCTTTACTAAAATCGTTTGGTCCATTACAATCCCACCATTTACTTACTAGATATTATCGATTATATATTACATAGGACTATTTATAAATAATATAATTTGCTAAATAAAGTACACTTTTTTTATTAAGTTTCCTACTTATCTACTGATGCTTAGTTGAACTAGTAGAACCATTACGGAAAGTGACTCCACTAACCATCTTTCTCCGCTTTCAAAAGTTAACATTAGTCACCAAAATATTTTGAGTAGGATAAAAAAATAAACTCGCCAATTGGGCGAGCTTTGAATTGGTTTAACATAAGATTATTTAAATAATCTCTGATATCCTATTTCTATGTTTGTTAAAATATATCTTATGGTATTCCACTTCTTAGCACCCTGCAGTCCTAATTAAAAATGAAAAAAGCCCGCACCTCATTCGATCGACCTATCGAAAGAAGAGGTGCACGAGCTAGACGAGTCATTAAATGAAAATCAATGCTCATCGTAACACTCTATATTGGCTTGATCATAAAGCGAGATTTAAAGAAAAAGGGCACTTGAACAAGTTTCATAACAATATAAACTGTCCCGCACCCTAAGTTTCTTTGAAATCCTATTATACTAACTCGATAATTACCATTGGTGCTCCGTCTCCACGACGAGGTCCCATTTTCATAATACGAGTGTAACCACCTTGACGATCAGTATAACGAGCAGCAACATCACTGAACAATTTTTGTACAGCATCTTGGTTTGTCTCAGCGTTAGCAACCTCGTGACGTACGTAAGCAGCTGCTTGACGACGTGCATGTAGATCTCCACGTTTACCAAGTGTAATCATTTTTTCTACAACAGAACGAAGTTCTTTTGCACGAGCTTCAGTTGTTTCAATACGCTCATTGATGATTAAGTCTGTAGTTAAGTCACGTAACATAGCTTTACGTTGTGCGCTTGTGCGTCCTAACTTTCTGTAACCCATGTGAGATTCCCTCCTTTTGTTAAAATACAAGCTTTATAGACATAGTCAAGAGACTAATCAGTCATCTTTTCTTAAGCCTAATCCAAGCTCTTCTAATTTATGTTTTACTTCTTCTAGAGATTTTCTACCTAAGTTTCGAACTTTCATCATATCTTCTTCCGTCTTATTAGCTAATTCCTGTACGGTATTGATACCAGCACGCTTTAGGCAGTTATAAGAACGAACAGAAAGATCTAATTCTTCGATTGTCATCTCAAGAACTTTTTCTTTTTGATCTTCTTCTTTTTCTACCATAATCTCAGCATTTTGAGCTTCGTCAGTTAACCCAACAAAGATATTTAAATGCTCAGTTAAAATCTTTGCACCAAGTGCAACAGCATCTTGAGGACCAGTACTACCGTCAGTCCACACGTCAAAAGTTAATTTATCATAATTAGTCAATTGACCAACACGAGTATTCTCTACTTGATAAGAAACACGAGATACCGGTGTGAAAATAGAATCAATAGGAATTACACCAATAGGTTGGTCTTCGCGTTTATTTTGCTCTGCTGGTGTGTAACCACGACCACGCTTTGCAGTTAAACGCATACGGAAATTACCGTTGCTACCTAGAGTTGCGATATGAAGATCTGGATTTAAGATCTCTACATCACTATCATGTGTAATATCTGCTGCTGTAACTACTCCTGCACCTTGCATATCAATCTCTAAAGTTTTTTCATCATCAGAGTATATTTTCAATGCTAGTTTTTTGATATTTAATATGATAGCTGTAACATCTTCTACGACGCCTTCAATTGTTGAGAACTCATGAAGTACCCCATCAATTTGAATGGATGTGACAGCGGCACCTGGCAGTGAGGATAGTAGAATACGACGTAAGGAGTTACCCAAAGTAGTACCATATCCACGCTCAAGTGGCTCGACGACGAATTTACCATACTTGGCATCATCGTTGATCTCAACCGTTTCGATTTTTGGTTTTTCTATTTCGATCATCAAGATATACCCTCCTTCAAAACGTCGAAACCCCGGTAAGCTTTACCGAAATTCCCCATGTTTACGTTCCCGCTTGTGCACAACAACTGGGTTAGTTAATAAATCTGTACGGGTTCTAAAAGTTTTAGTCATATCCCATTATAGACAAGGATACAAAATTTATACAGAAAAATTAAACTCGGCGACGTTTAGGTGGTCGGCAACCGTTATGAGGAACTGGAGTTACGTCTCTAATTGCTGTAACTTCTAGTCCTGCAGCTTGAAGAGCACGAATTGCAGCCTCACGACCTGCACCTGGTCCTTTAACTGTTACTTCTAAAGTTTTCATACCGTGTTCCATTGATGCTTTAGCAGCAGTTTCAGCAGCCATTTGTGCAGCAAATGGAGTAGATTTACGAGAACCTCTGAATCCAAGTGCACCTGCGCTTGACCATGAAAGAGCATTTCCATGAACGTCTGTAATAGTTACGATAGTATTATTGAAAGTAGAACGAATATGAGCTACACCAGCTTCAATATTCTTTTTAACACGACGTTTACGTGTATTAGTTTTACGTGCCATTATATTGTACCTCCTTTACCGATTATTTTTTCTTATTAGCTACAGTCTTACGAGGACCTTTGCGTGTACGAGCGTTGTTTTTCGTGTTTTGTCCGCGAACTGGTAAGCCACGACGGTGACGAAGACCACGGTAACAACCAATTTCCATTAGACGCTTAATGTTTAGAGAAATCTCACGACGTAGATCCCCTTCTACTTTTAAACGGTCGATAATATCACGAATTTTGTTTAATTCATCTTCTGTTAAATCACGAACGCGTGTATCTTCAGAAACACCTGCTTCTGCTAATACTTGTTGTGCAGTATTTTTTCCAATACCGTAAATGTATGTTAAAGATATTACTACACGTTTTTCACGTGGAATATCCACACCAGCAATACGTGCCATCTATATGCGCACCTCCTTGTTATTAACCTTGTTTTTGTTTGTGTTTAGGGTTTTCACAGATAACCATAACTTTACCACGTCTGCGGATAACTTTACATTTTTCGCAGATTGGTTTAACAGATGGTCTAACTTTCATTATCCTAACCTCCTTGATAGTACGGAGTGCAATCAGATTATTTAAAGCGGTAAGTAATTCTTCCGCGAGTTAAGTCATATGGAGATAACTCAACCGTTACTTTATCACCAGGTAAAATACGGATGAAATGCATGCGGATTTTACCAGAAACGTGAGCCAATACAGTATGACCATTTTCTAATTCTACCTTAAACATGGCGTTCGGCAAAGTTTCAGTGATTGTGCCTTCAATTTCGATTACATCGTCTTTAGCCATCGAATATCTCTCCTTTCCATAAAAAATACGAGATCCATCTTAACTAATATAGCAAAGTGTAGCTCTTCTTGTCACACGATCGTGCACATTAAACTACTCTGAACTGCTCCTATAATATAATAAAACTGCATTAAACTGCAACTAATTGATTATATCATAAGAATAGGCACTTCGTCCGCTATTAATTATAAAAAAATATATTTATAGGGAAGAAATAATAATAAGTTTAATGCTACCAACTAAACTTAGCTTTGGTAGATCATTCATTAATAGAAAAGAAATGATCTTTCCTTTGATTTACGAACATTCTATCAACAGCTTGTGTCTTATCGTATAGAAGTAAGCATGCAACGTATAGACAATTCCAAGAAAAATAAATCACCTTCAAAAGTCTAGCCTTAAATCTTCCACTACATACTTGTTTTCACTTGAAAAGCCACATAGATTTCGTATTTAAAGGATTTCGTAGAGCGTTCGACAACTTGCACACCTGGTCTAATACCAATCGTCATAATAGAAAGAATAATAGTTACATTACCTTCTTCACTACTAGATAAAAAAGCAATTTAAGCGGAGTTACCATGAAATCCAAAATACTCTGCACCAATTATCTAAATTGATTAATCTTTTAACGAAGATAAACATGTCAAAATAACACGGTTATGCTTTTTTTGTTACAGATATAACCATGAAAATTATTATACCTTTTGAAAAAAGGAAATGCATCATGTTTAGGAATAAACTCCTCAGCCATTTCATCCCAATTCTTCTATTTATTATCTCTGATTCATTTCCATGCTAGATAACAGATTAGTCAAAGCAAAAGTCACTTTTATTTTAAAGTACTTAGTAGTGCATCAAGATCTACGAAAACTTTATTAATATCTTGTTGACCATTAATGTTACGAAGATAGCCTTTTGACTCATAGAAATCAAGTAATGGTTTAGATTGCTTAATATTAACTTCTAAGCGATTTTTAACAGTTGCTTCATTATCATCAGCACGTTGGTATAATTCGCCGCCACAACGATCACAAGTATCTGGCTTAGATGGCGGATTAAATACTAAATGATAGGTTGCACCACAGCTTTTACAAATGCGGCGTCCTGTTAAACGCTCCATTAAGATCTCTTTATCCACTTGAACATTGATACAAAAGTCTAATTTCTTATTTAAATCAGACAAAATATTTTCTAAAGCTTCTGCTTGAGGAACAGTACGAGGAAAACCATCTAAAAGAAAGCCTTTTTCACAGTCATCCTTGCTAAGTCTTTCGCGAACAATACCGATTGTAACTTCATCAGGTACAAGTTCACCTTTATCCATAAAAGATTTTGCCTTAAGTCCAAGTTCTGTTTCGTCTTTCATAGCCGCACGGAACATGTCGCCAGTTGAGATATGAGGGATGTCATATTTCTCGACAATCTTCTCAGCTTGAGTACCTTTACCTGCGCCAGGGAGCCCCATTAAGACTAAATTCATGCGTATTCCCCCTCAAGTTCTCTTACATAAAATTCAAGGGACAAACGTCCCCTAAATTATACTATTTAATAAAACCTTTATAGTGTCGTTTAACTAGTTGAGATTCTAATTGCTTCATTGTCTCCAATGCAACCCCAACCACAATTATAATACTTGTTCCACCGATCTGTGCAGATTGTGGAAGTCCTGCAATATTAATAAAAAATACAGGTAGTATAGCAATAATGGCTAAGAATAGAGCTCCAACTAATGTTAAACGAGATAGAACACGTGACAAATATTCTTGCGTACTTTTACCAGGACGAATACCTGGGATATATCCACCTTGTTTCTTCAGGTTTTCAGAAACTTGTTCTGGGTTCACCTGAATGAAAGCATAGAAATAAGTAAACGCAATAATTAACACTGTATATATAATCATTCCTATTGGATGAGTATAATCAAATACTCTTTGTATCCAGGAAGTAACGTCATTTTGCGGTAAGAACGATGCAATTGTTCTTGGAGTTACCAAGAAGGAAACTGCAAAGATAACTGGAATAACACCAGCAGAGTTTACTTTCAACGGTAAATGTGTTGATTGTCCGCCTGCGCTGCTATTACCATTTACCATTCTTTTTGCATATTGAATCGGTATCTTTCTAAGAGCTTGCTGGATAAAAATTACCCCAACTACAATTGCAACGACAGCTATAATAATTAAAGCTAGCTTTACAATATTGAGAAATAATTGATCACCTGGATTGTCAAACTGCTGTGCATAGATTTGATTAGCCATTGAAGGAATTCCTGCAGCAATACCAGCAAAAATGATAATAGATATACCATTTCCAACACCTTTAGAAGTAATTAGTTCACCTAACCACATTAAAAAGGCAGTTCCTGCTGTTAATACAATAGAAATAACTAGATAGGATGCAAATCCAGGTTTTGTAATCAGTGCACCACCTGCAAGATTATTAAAACCATATGACATACCAAAGCCTTGGATAAGAGCTAGAACGATTGTAAAGTAACGCGTAAATTGTGTCAGCTTTCTACGCCCAGCCTCACCCTGCTTTGACCATTCCGTAAATTTTGGAACAACATCCATTTGTAATAAGCTTACAATAATGGATGCTGTAATATATGGCATGATCCCCATTGCAAGAATAGAAAAGTTTTTAAGTGCCCCACCACCGAAAGTATTTAAAATTCCGAAGGCACTGAAAGCATCTTGTGCTTTTAAGAAGTCTGCATTTACATAAGGTACAGGAATAAAAGTACCTAAACGAAATATAATCAACATTAATAGGGTGAATATGATTTTTCGTCTTATTTCACCCACGCGCATAAAATTGGAGATTGTCTTAAACATCAGATCACCTCTGTTTGACCGCCGGCAGCTTCAATAGCTTCCTTAGCAGCAGAGGAGAATTTGTGAGCTTTAACAGTAAGCTTTTTCTCTACGTTGCCTTTTGCAAGAATTTTAATTCCTGCTCTCTCGTTACTAACAACTCCTGTTTCGATAAGAAGTTCTGGAGTTACTTCAGTTCCATCTTCAAAACGATTTAGAGTATCTAAATTAACAATAGCGTATTCTTTACGGTTGATATTAGTAAAACCACGTTTTGGTAAACGACGGAATAAAGGAGTTTGACCACCTTCGAATCCTGGTCTTACACCCCCACCTGAACGTGCATTTTGACCTTTATGACCTTTACCAGCAGTTTTACCATTACCTGAACCGATACCGCGCCCTTTGCGTTTGCGTTCTTGACGAGAACCTTCTGCAGGTTTTAATTCATGAAGTTTCATTTTGGCACCTCCTTATTTGAAGAAGAATGATTTTTAATTTTCTGATACAGTTACAAGATGTGATACTTTATTGATCATACCGCGAATAGCAGCATTATCTTGTTGAACAACTGTTTGATTTACTTTACGTAATCCTAAAGCTTTAACTGTTTCGCGTTGGTCTTGCGGACGACCAATTACGCTTTTAGTGAGGGTAATTTCCAGTTTGTTTGCCATCTAATTTCCCTCCTTATCCTAACAGTTCTTCTACTGATTTTCCACGTAACTTTGCTACGTCTTCAGCACGTTTTAATTGTTTTAAACCGTCTAAAGTAGCACGAACCATGTTAATTGGTGTGTTTGTACCTAATGACTTAGATAAGATATCAGCTACACCAGCTAGTTCAAGCACAGCACGTACTGGACCACCAGCGATAACCCCAGTACCTTCTGAAGCAGGCTTTAATAGGATTTCACCAGCTCCGAAATGTCCGATAATTTCGTGTGGAATTGTTGTACCAACCATTGGTACTTCAATAAGATTTTTCTTCGCATCTTCAACCGCTTTGCGAATAGCATCTGGTACTTCTTGAGCTTTACCAGTACCAAAACCAACGTTACCATTTTTGTCCCCAACTACTACTAGAGCAGAGAAACGAAAACGACGTCCACCTTTAACAACTTTCGCTACACGGTTAACTGTAACTACGCGTTCTTCAAGTTCAAGTTTGTTTGGATCAATACGACGCATCTTTTTATGTCCCTCCTTTGTCTATTAAAATTCTAGGCCGTTCTCACGAGCAGCATCAGCTAAAGCTTTAACGCGACCATGATATAAATATCCTCCGCGGTCAAATACTACTGATTTAATTCCTTTTTCTACTGCACGTTTCGCTACTAATTCACCGATCTTAACTGCAGCTTCTAAATTACCAGTAGATTCAAGGTTAAGCTCTTTATCTAATGAAGATGCACTTGCGATTGTTACACCTTTAACATCATCAATTAGTTGAGCGTAAATGTGTTTGTTTGAACGGAACACATTTAAACGAGGACGAGCTTCAGTTCCGCTAAGTTTAGAACGCACACGTGCGTGTCTTTTTCTACGGACTTGATTTTTATCAGCCTTCGTAATCATTTAGGTCACTCCTTTCGTTTACCTATGCGGCATTACTTACCAGTTTTCCCTTCTTTTCTACGTACATATTCGCCTTCATAACGGATACCTTTACCTTTATAAGGTTCTGGTGGGCGAACATCACGGATGTTAGCAGCAAGTGCTCCAACACGCTCTTTACTAGTTCCTTTTACAACTACTTTCGTAGCAGATGGTACTTCGATTTCAATACCAGCTTCTGGTTCGATTTCTACTGGATGAGAGTAACCTACGTTCAACACAAGTTTGCTTCCTTGTTTTTGAGCACGGTACCCGACACCGATTAATTCAAGACCTCTTTCAAAGCCTTTTGAAACACCCTCAACCATGTTTGATAACAATGCGCGAGTTGTTCCATGTAATGCACGATGTTCCTTCACATCTGAAGGACGAGTTACATTAATCACGTTTTCTTCTAAGTTGATCGCAATATCAGAATTAAAAGTACGAGTTAATTCACCTTTAGGACCTTTCACCGTTACAGTACTTTTATCAATAGTAACTGTAACGCCTGCTGGTACTTCGATTGGTTTTTTACCTACACGAGACATTTAGTTGCACCTCCATTCATTAAACCTATTATTACCAAACGTATGCTAATACTTCTCCGCCAACTTGTTTCGCACGAGCTTCTTTATCAGTAAGTACTCCTTGAGAAGTAGAAACTAATGCAATTCCAAGACCGTTTAATACACGAGGTACTTCTGTTGCTTTCGCATAAACACGAAGACCAGGTTTACTAATTCTTTTAAGTCCAGTTATTACACGCTCGTTGCTTGAACCGTATTTTAAGAAAATGCGGATAATACCTTGTTTGTTGTCTTCGATATATTCTACATCACGTACAAAACCTTCACGCTTTAAAATTTCGGCGATCTCTTTTTTGATGTTAGAAGCAGGAACTTCTAATTTTTCGTGACGAACCATATTCGCATTACGGATTCTTGTAAGCAAATCTGCAATTGGATCTGTCATAACCATTTGTATTTACCTCCTTCCCAATATCGGGTTTTACCAGCTAGCTTTTTTCACACCAGGAATTTGTCCCTTATACGCTAATTCGCGGAAACAAATACGGCAAAGCTTAAATTTACGGTACACAGAATGTGGACGACCACAACGTTCGCAACGTGTGTATTCTTGTACTTTATATTTAGGCGTGCGTTTTTGTTTCGCAATCATTGACTTCTTAGCCACATCTTCGCCTCCCTCTAATTAGAGATTACTTTTGGAACGGCATTCCAAATTGAGTTAACAGTTCACGAGCTTCTTCATCTGTGTTTGCAGTTGTAACAATAACAATATCCATTCCTCTTACTTTGTTTACTTTATCGTAATCAATTTCAGGGAAAATTAATTGTTCTTTTACACCTAAAGTGTAGTTACCGCGACCATCAAATGATTTTTTAGATACACCACGGAAGTCACGTACACGTGGAAGAGAAACAGATACAAGTTTATCAAGGAATTGATACATGCGTTCTCCACGAAGAGTAACTTTTGCTCCGATTGGCATTCCTTCACGTAGACGGAAACCTGCGATTGATTTTTTCGCACGAGTGATTAATGGTTTTTGACCAGTAATTTGTGCTAATTCTTCAACAGCAACGTCTAATGCTTTAGCATTCGCTACAGCATCACCAACGCCCATGTTAACAACGATTTTTTCCAGTTTTGGAACTTCCATAACTGATTTATAATTGAACTTGCTCATAAGAGCAGGAGTAGTTTCTTTAACAAATTTTTCTTTTAGGCGGTTCATTCATTGTACCTCCCTTCTTCATTTGAACTATTTATCTAGAATTTCACCGGATTTTTTCGCTACGCGAACTTTTTTACCATCAACCGTTTTTGATCCTACACGAGTAGGTTCACCAGTTTTAGGGTCGATAGGCATAACGTTGGATACATGAATAGCGGCTTCCTGGTCATTGATTCCACCTTGTGGATTCAACTGGGATGGCTTAGAGTGCTTCTTAACAATATTAATCCCTTCAACGATCACACGATCTTTCTTAGGGAATGCAGCAAGAACAACACCTGTTTTACCTTTATCCTTACCAGAGATGACCATTACTTTGTCACCTTTTTTTACATGCATCTTTTCGCACCTCCTTAAAGGCAATTAAAATTTATATTATAGTACTTCTGGAGCTAATGATACAATCTTCATAAAGTTATTGTCGCGAAGTTCGCGTGCAACTGGTCCAAAGATACGTGTTCCACGTGGACTCTTATCATCACGGATAATTACACATGCGTTTTCATCGAAACGAATGTAAGTACCGTCAGCACGACGAACACCACTTTTAGTTCTAACGACTACTGCTTTTACTACTTCACCTTTTTTAACAACGCCACCTGGTGTTGCTTGTTTCACAGTAACAACGATGATATCACCGATGTTTGCAGTTTTACGTCCTGAACCACCAAGAACTTTAATAGTAAGTACTTCACGAGCACCAGAGTTGTCAGCAACTTTCAAACGTGATTCTTGTTGAATCATGTGTGTAACCTCCCTTCGGGATGCTTAATTCCGAACAATTATATAATAACTGCTTTTTCTACTACTTCTACAAGACGGAAACGTTTTGTAGCTGATAATGGGCGAGTTTCCATAATACGTACGATATCGCCAGTTTTTGCTGTGTTTTGCTCATCATGAGCTTTATACTTCTTAGAGTATTTCACGCGTTTGCCGTATAGTGGGTGTTTTTTGTATGTTTCAACAACAACTGTAATGGTTTTATCCATTTTATCAGATACAACACGACCAGTATAGACTTTGCGTTGATTGCGTTCGCTCATTCTACGAACCTCCTCTCAACTTATCGATTATTGACGCCGATTTCTCTCTCACGAATGACAGTTTTCATTCGAGCGATCGCTTTGCGTACTTCACGAATGCGAGCTGTATTTTCAAGTTGTCCAGTCGCTAATTGAAAGCGAAGGTTGAAAAGCTCTTCTTTTAAGGATTTAACTTTTTGTTCAATTTCAGCAGTGGTAAGGTCACGAATTTCATTAGCTTTCATTAGTTTCACCACCAATTTCTTCACGTTTTACAAACTTACATTTAACAGGAAGTTTGTGCGCTGCAAGACGAAGTGCTTCACGAGCGATCTCTTCAGATACACCAGCAACTTCGAACAATATTTTTCCAGGCTTAACTACTGCAACCCAACCTTCAGGAGCACCCTTACCGGAACCCATTCGGACTTCTAGAGGCTTAGCAGTGTAAGGCTTATGTGGGAAAATTTTAATCCAAACTTTACCGCCACGTTTCATATAACGTGTCATTGCAATACGAGCAGATTCGATTTGACGGTTTGTAATCCAAGAAGCTTCTAAAGATTGTAGACCATATTCACCGAATGCAACTTCTGTACCACCTTTTGCTTGACCACGCATTTTACCACGGTGTACACGACGATATTTTACACGTTTAGGTAGTAACATATTATTTGCCTCCTTCCTCAGTTTTCTTCTTCGTTGGAAGGATCTCTCCACGATAGATCCAAACTTTTACACCTAATTTACCATAAGTTGTATCAGCTTCAGCAGTTGCATAATCGATATCTGCGCGTAGAGTGTGCAATGGAACAGTTCCTTCGCTATAAGACTCTGAACGTGCGATATCTGCGCCACCTAGACGACCTGATACCATTGTTTTAATACCTTTAGCTCCAGAGCGCATTGAGCGTTGGATCGCTTGTTTTTGAGCACGACGGAAGGAAACACGATTTTCTAATTGACGAGCAATGTTCTCAGCAACTAGTTTAGCATCCATGTCTGCTCTTTTAATTTCTAAGATATTGATGTGTACACGTTTGCCAGTAAGTGAGTTAAGAGCTTTACGTAAAGCTTCAACTTCTGTACCACCTTTACCAATAACCATACCTGGTTTAGCAGTGTGGATAGTAACATTTAAGCGGTTTGCTGCACGCTCGATTTCTACTTTAGAAACAGAAGCATCGCTTAGGCGTTTTGTAATATACTCACGTACCTTTAGGTCTTCGTGTAAAAGATCAGCATAGTCTTTACCTGCGAACCATTTAGATTCCCAGTCACGAATGATCCCAACACGTAAACCGACTGGATTTACTTTTTGACCCACTAATTACCCCTCCTTCTTTTCTGATAAAACGATAGTAATATGGCTAGTGCGTTTGTTAATTTGACTTGCACGACCTTGTGCACGTGGACGAAATCTCTTTAGAGTTGGTCCCTCATTAACATATGCTTGCTCAACCACTAGGTTATTAATATCCATTTCGTAGTTATGCTCTGCATTAGCAACAGCAGATTTTAGAACTTTCTCTACGATTGGAGAAGCTGCCTTTGGAGTTAACTTCAAAATAGCTACCGCTTCACCAACTTGCTTTCCTCGAATTAAATCTACGACTAAACGAGCTTTACGAGGAGCAATACGAACTGTATTTGCAACAGCTTTTGCTTGCATTGGAATGCCCTCCTCTCATTAACGTCTTGTTTTCTTATCGTCACTTGCATGACCTTTGTAAGTACGAGTTGGAGCAAATTCTCCAAGTTTGTGACCTACCATGTCTTCAGTAACATAAACTGGCACATGTTTACGACCATCATAAACAGCGATTGTTTGACCGATGAATTGTGGGAAGATCGTAGAACGACGAGACCAAGTTTTAACAACTTGCTTCTTATCACTATCACTTAATTTTTCGATCTTTGTTAGTAAATGATCATCAACAAAAGGTCCTTTTTTTAAGCTGCGACCCATAATGGAACCTCCCTTCGTGATTGTTCTACGGTTCTATCATCGAACCGTAGTTCAACCCCGTTATTTTTTACGGCTACGTACAATAAATTTATCAGATTTATTCTTCTTGCTACGCGTTTTGTAACCAAGTGTTGGTTTACCCCAAGGAGACATTGGTGATTTACGTCCGATTGGAGCGCGTCCTTCACCACCACCATGTGGATGGTCATTAGGGTTCATTACAGACCCACGTACAGTTGGGCGTTTACCTAACCAACGATTACGACCTGCTTTACCAATGTTGATTAGTTCGTGTTGTTCATTACCAACTTGACCGATAGAAGCACGGCATGTAGCAAGGATTAAACGAACTTCACCAGAGTTTAAACGTACAAGTACGTATTTACCTTCTTTACCAAGCACTTGAGCGCTTGTTCCAGCAGAGCGAACTAATTGTCCACCTTTACCTGGCTTCAACTCGATGTTGTGGATTACTGTACCAACTGGAATGTTAGCAAGTGGTAATGCATTACCCGGCTTGATATCAGCCTCAGGTCCTGACATAACTTCTAATCCAACTTCTAAATTTTTAGGTGCAAGAATGTAGCGTTTTTCACCATCTACATAATTGATTAGCGCGATGTTAGCAGATCTGTTTGGATCATACTCAATTGTAGCAACGCGTCCTGGAATGCCATCTTTGTCACGTTTAAAATCGATAACACGATATTGACGCTTATGACCTCCACCTTGATGACGAACAGTTAACTTACCTTGGTTATTACGGCCGCCTTTTCTGTGTAAAGGAGCAAGCAATGACTTTTCTGGAGTACTTGTAGTGATTTCACTAAAGTCAGAAGACGTCATGTTACGTCGACCATTGGAGGTAGGTTTATATTTTTTAATCGCCATTTGTGTTCCCTCCTCTTCTAAATATTATTATTAAGCTTCAAAGAATTCGATTTCTTTGCTGTCAGCTGTTAATTTAACAATTGCCTTACGACGTTTGTTTGTGTATCCACCAAAACGTCCCATACGTTTGAATTTACCTTTATAGTTCATGATGTTTACTTTTTCAACTTTAACGCCAAAGATTTCTTCAACTGCATCTTTAACTTGAGTTTTATTAGCTCTTACATCAACTTCAAACGTGTATTTTTTGTCAACCATTAAATCAGTAGAACGTTCAGTGATAACGGGGCGCTTAATCGTATCGCGTGCATCCATTATGCAAGCACCTCCTCTACTTTTTCAACCGCTGCTTTTGTCATGATTAATTTATCATGGTTTAAAACATCTAAAACTGTAATTCCAGTAGCAGTAACAACTGTTACCCCCGGGATGTTACGAGCAGATAATGCTACGTTCTCATCAAGATCAGCTGTAACGATTAATGCTTTCTTTTCAACAGAAAGATTACCTAGTACCGCTTTGAATTCTTTCGTTTTAGGTGCATCAAAAGCAAGGCTTTGTAATACTAAAATATTTTCTTCTAATACTTTAGCAGATAATGCAGATTTAATTGCTAGTCTACGAACCTTTTTAGGTAGTTTGTAGCTATAGCTACGTGGAACTGGTCCAAATACTGTTCCACCACCACGCCATTGTGGAGATCTGATAGATCCTTGACGTGCACGTCCTGTACCCTTTTGGCGCCATGGCTTACGTCCACCACCAGCAACCTCAGAACGAATTTTAGTTTTATGAGTTCCTTGACGTAATGAAGCTCTTTGCATAACAACAGCTTCAAATAAAACATGATTGTTAGGCTCGATACCAAATACTGATTCATTTAATTCGATATCTCCAGCTTGCGTACCGTCTTGGTTGAATAATGCAACTTTAGGCATTCTTATTTCCTCCTTTCCAGATTAATAATTATGCTTTAACAGCAGTTTTGATTTTTAATAAAGCTTTTCTTGCTCCAGGTACATTACCTTTAATTAATAGAAGATTGCGTTCTGTATCTACTTTAACGATCTCTAAGTTTTGAACTGTGATTTGTTCTCCACCCATACGACCAGGTAATGCTTTCCCTTTAAATACACGGTTTGGTGCAACAGGTCCCATTGAACCTGGGCGACGATGATAACGAGATCCGTGAGCCATTGGTCCACGTGATTGTCCATGGCGCTTGATTGAACCTTGGAAACCTTTCCCTTTAGAGATACCTGTTACATCTACTACATCGCCTTCTGCGAAAATACTTACTTTGACTTCTTGACCAACCTCATACTCATCCACGCTAACATCTCTGAATTCACGAACGAAGCGCTTAGGAGCAGTACTTGCTTTAGCAACATGCCCTTGTTCAGGTTTATTAGCTAACTTTTCACGTTTGTTTTCAAAACCGATTTGAACTGCTGTATAGCCATCAGCTTCAACAGTTTTCTTTTGAAGAACAATATTCTCAGCAGCTTCAACTACTGTTACAGGGATAAGGTTGCCATTTTCAGCAAATACTTGAGTCATACCTATTTTTCTTCCTAAGATTCCTTTGGTCATTTAAGTCACACCTCCTGATAGTTTAAATGTTTATTTCAATTATAATTTAATTTCGATATCTACACCTGATGGTAAATCCAGACGCATTAGTGAATCAACTGTTTGTGGAGTTGGGTTCACGATGTCGATTAGACGTTTATGCGTACGCATTTCAAATTGTTCACGAGAATCTTTATATTTATGAACCGCACGTAGGATAGTGTATATAGACTTTTCTGTTGGTAACGGAATCGGTCCAGATACAGCAGCACCAGAACGTTTTGCAGTTTCAACGATTTTCTCTGCTGATTGATCTAAAATTCTATGATCATACGCTTTTAAACGAATACGAATTTTTTGTTTTGCCATTATTTTCCCTCCTTTTCGCCTATTTTAGAATAGACATTCTCCGCAGGAATTTCCCACACACTCGCCATGGCAAAGCGGCCGGGTGTGTCAGCAACCTCCCGCATCATCGCAGTCAAAGACCAACATTGTCTATTATACATAAAAACGCCTAGAAAAGCAACAACATTTATTATTTTTCTTTCGTTTTAGTACACTCAGATTATTATACATATTCTAAGCTGATATTTCAACCCAATGTACAATAGTCAGTCAATTAGACGCTAATGATCTTTCAATCGAACCAATCATTTTGCGACTTTTTTATTCTAACAAAAATGGATTGCTGTTTAAATAGAAAGATTATGGAAAATCTATTTCCTTCTATATAAATACTTTTATCTATTATAGCTAATTATTTCAATAGTAAACACTTATACTTATTATTACATTAAATACCTTTCATTCTAATAAAGGAGTTGTTTAACTTACTTATTTGATCCTAGTATTCTTTTCATAGATTACTTACTTTTAAGCACAAAAAAACAAGCTGACGAATCAGCTTGTTTTTTTAAATGTTATTACTCAACGATAGTAGCAACTACACCAGCGCCTACTGTACGTCCACCTTCACGGATTGAGAATTTAGTTCCTTCTTCAATAGCGATAGAAGAAATTAATTCAACCTCCATTTCGATGTTATCGCCAGGCATAACCATTTCTACACCTTCAGGTAAGTTACAAATACCAGTTACGTCAGTTGTACGGAAGTAGAACTGAGGACGGTAGTTTGTGAAGAATGGAGTATGACGTCCACCTTCTTCTTTTGATAATACGTAAACTTCAGCTTTGAATTTTACGTGTGGAGTAATAGTACCTGGTTTTGCTAATACTTGACCACGTTGGATATCTTCACGAGCAACCCCACGAAGAAGTGCACCGATGTTATCTCCAGCTTCAGCATAATCAAGTAATTTACGGAACATTTCAACACCAGTTACAGTAGTTGATTTTTTCTCTTCAGCTAAACCGATGATTTCTACAACGTCACCAACTTTAACTTGTCCACGCTCAACACGACCAGTAGCAACTGTACCACGACCAGTGATAGAGAATACATCCTCAACTGGCATCATGAATGGTTTGTCAGTATCACGAGTTGGTGTTGGGATATATTCGTCAACTGCAGCCATAAGCTCAGTGATTTTTTCTTCCCAAGCAGCTTCACCTTCAAGAGCTTTAAGAGCTGAACCTTTGATTACAGGAATATCATCACCAGGGAATTCATATTCTGATAATAGGTCACGTACTTCCATTTCTACTAATTCTAATAGTTCTTCATCATCAACCATATCACATTTGTTTAAGAATACTACTAAGTGAGGTACACCAACTTGACGAGAAAGAAGGATGTGCTCACGAGTTTGTGGCATAGGACCATCAGTAGCTGATACTACTAAGATACCGCCATCCATTTGAGCAGCACCAGTGATCATGTTTTTAACATAGTCAGCATGTCCTGGGCAGTCAACGTGTGCATAGTGACGAGTAGCTGTTTCATACTCAACGTGTGCAGTTGAGATTGTAATTCCACGCTCGCGCTCTTCTGGAGCAGCGTCGATTTGATCATATCCGCGTGCTTCACCGCCACCCACTTTAGAAAGTACAGTTGTGATAGCAGCTGTTAATGTAGTTTTACCATGGTCAACGTGACCAATAGTTCCAATATTTACGTGTGGCTTAGAACGATCGTATTTAGCTTTTGCCATTAGGAAAATCCTCCTTTGATTTTAAAAAAATTAAGTATTTTTATAGAGCTGTGAATATTCATCACAGCTTTATTGCTTACATAGTAGTTATACTTCATTAAAAAGGTAAAATCAACAATTACCCTTTATTTTTTTTGATGATCTCTTCAGAGATTGATTTTGGTACTTCTTCATAATGATCGAACACCATTGAGAATACCCCACGACCTTGCGTGCTTGAACGTAATGTCGTAGCATAACCAAACATTTCAGAAAGTGGAACCATTGCACGAACTACTTGTGCGTTACCACGAGCTTCCATACCTTCAACACGTCCACGACGTGAAGTAATGTTACCCATGATATCACCCATGTATTCTTCCGGAATGATAACTTCTACTTTCATAACAGGCTCAAGAATTACAGGATTACATTTAGATGCTGCATTTTTCAATGCCATTGAAGCAGCGATTTTGAACGCCATTTCAGATGAGTCAACATCATGGTATGATCCATCAAATAATTTAGCTTTGATATCTACCAATGGATAACCTGCAAGTACTCCTCTTTGTAATGCATCTTCTAGACCAGCTTGAACTGGAGCAATGTATTCACGAGGAATAACACCACCGACGATAGCATTTTCAAATTCGAATCCTTTACCTTCTTCGTTTGGTGCAAACTCAATCCAAACGTGACCATATTGTCCACGACCACCAGATTGACGAGTGAATTTCCCTTCAACTGCTGCAGAAGAACGGAATGTTTCACGGTAAGCAACCTGAGGAGCACCAACATTAGCCTCAACCTTGAATTCACGACGCATACGGTCTACAAGAATATCTAAATGAAGTTCACCCATACCTGCAATGATAACCTGACCAGTTTCCTGGTTAGTATGTGCACGGAATGTTGGATCTTCTTCTTGTAATTTTTGTAGAGCAGTTGTCATTTTGTCTTGGTCAGCTTTTGATTTTGGCTCGATAGACAATTCGATAACTGGTTCTGGGAATTCCATGGACTCTAAGATTACTAAATCTTTTTCATCACATAGAGTATCTCCAGTTGTAGTATCTTTTAAACCTACAGCTGCTGCGATATCACCAGCATATACTTCTGTAATCTCTTGACGGCTGTTTGCATGCATCTGTAGGATACGTCCTACACGCTCACGTTTGCCTTTTGTAGAGTTTTGTACATATGAACCTGAGCTCAATGTACCAGAATATACACGGAAAAATGTCAGTTTACCAACAAATGGGTCTGTCATTACTTTAAACGCAAGAGCTGCAAATGGTTCATCATCACTTGAATGCTTTTCAATTACTTCATCAGAATCAGGAGCTGTACCTTTAATTGCAGGTACATCTAATGGTGATGGTAAGTACTCGATTACAGCATCAAGCATTTTTTGAACACCTTTGTTTTTGAAAGCAGATCCACAGATTACTGGATAGAATTCAACGTTAACTGTACCTTTACGGATAGCAGCCTTTAACTCATCAGTAGTGATTTCTTCACCACCAAGATATTTTTCCATAAGTTCTTCATCAAGTTCAGCTACTGCTTCAACCAATTTCTCATGGTATTCATCAGCTAACTCTTTGTACTCTTCTGGAATTTCACGTTCTTGAATATCTGTACCAAGGTCATTTCCGTAGAAAGTCGCTTTCATTTCAACTAAATCAATGATACCTTCGAATTGATCTTCAGCACCAATCGGTAGTTGGATTGCATGAGCGTTTGCTTGTAAACGATCATGTAAAGTTTTTAATGAATAAAGGAAGTCTGCCCCAATTTTATCCATTTTGTTTACGAATACTACACGAGGTACACCGTAAGTTGTTGCTTGACGCCAAACTGTTTCTGTTTGTGGCTCAACACCTGATTGAGCATCAAGTACTGCAACAGCACCATCAAGTACACGTAGAGAACGTTCAACTTCAACTGTGAAGTCTACGTGCCCTGGAGTATCGATAATGTTTACACGGTTACCTTTCCATTGTGCAGTTGTTGCAGCTGATGTAATGGTAATTCCACGCTCTTGTTCTTGCTCCATCCAGTCCATTTGAGATGCACCTTCGTGAGTTTCACCAATTTTGTGGATACGACCAGTGTAATAAAGTACACGCTCAGTTGTAGTCGTTTTACCAGCATCGATATGTGCCATGATACCAATATTACGAGTGTTTTCTAAGGAGAACTCTCTTGCCATTTGGTCTTTCTCCTTTCATATTGAAAGTATTTTTATGAATTATAATCTTACCAACGATAGTGAGCAAACGCTTTGTTTGCTTCAGCCATTTTGTGTGTAT
Organism: Bacillus sp. T2.9-1; assembly: GCF_950097965.1. NCBI lineage: Bacteria > Bacillati > Bacillota > Bacilli > Caryophanales > Bacillaceae > Bacillus > Bacillus sp. T2.9-1. The sequence goes on along the minus strand of NZ_CATNHG010000068.1, from coordinate 30,207 downwards.
CTTCACGCTTTTTCACAGATGCACCAGTGTTGTTTGCTGCATCTAGGATTTCGTTAGCTAGTCTCTCTTCCATTGTTTTCTCACCGCGAAGACGAGCATAGTTAACTAACCAGCGAAGACCTAAAGTTGTACGTCTTTCAGGACGAACCTCCACTGGAACTTGATAGTTAGAACCACCAACACGGCGTGCTCTTACTTCAAGAACTGGCATGATATTCTTTAATGCTTGATCAAATACTTCAATCGCTTCTTTTCCAGAACGCTCAGCAACGATTTCGAATGCTGAATATAGAATAGCTTGTGCTTTTCCTCTTTTACCATCGATCATCATTTTATTGATTAAACGAGATACAAGCTTAGAATTGTATATCGGATCTGGTAACACGTCTCTTTTTGCTACAGGACCTTTACGTGGCATTTGATTTCCTCCTTTCAATTATGCTATAAAATCAAATTTATTATTTTTTAGCTGCTTTTGGTTTTTTAGTACCGTATTTAGAACGACCTTGCATACGGTTGTTAACACCAGCAGTATCTAGAGCACCGCGTACGATATGATAACGTACCCCCGGTAAGTCTTTTACACGTCCTCCACGGATTAGTACAACACTGTGTTCTTGTAGGTTGTGACCAATACCAGGAATGTATGCTGTTACTTCGATACCATTTGTTAAACGAACACGTGCATATTTACGTAATGCAGAGTTTGGTTTTTTCGGTGTCATTGTACCAACACGAGTACATACCCCACGTTTTTGAGGTGAAGATACGTTTGTTTGTGCTTTTTTGAAACTGTTATAACCTTTGTTTAACGCAGGAGACTTCGACTTCTCTTCAGCAGATTGACGAGGTTTGCGTACTAATTGGTTAATTGTAGGCATTTCTTTTTCCTCCCTTCCTTTATGTTTGAAGCCCACACATCCAGGTGGTTCATATTAGGGCAAAAACAAAGTTTTCATGGTATTTTCCATAAAAACAGTTTTAATTAATTATGGCAACAGTTGCTGCGCCTACTTCTATTCCACATGATTCGCCTAGCTTCTTCATGGATTCAACAAGTATAATGGGAACATTAACTTCTTTGGCTATTTCAGATACTTTTCTAATTAATATTGGATCAGCATCTTCAGCAACAATAACCTCTGTCGCTATTCCTTTTTTTAACGCTTTTACTGTTTGCTTTGTTCCTACTACTATCTTACTTGCCTGTAGTACTTTTTCATAAGACATTTTTATATCCTCCAAAGCAACAGGTGAAATAGGAGCACCTTTGATATAGTATCATCTATAAAATTGGATGTCAATTATTTTCCTGAAAAACTTTAATAGATATTCCTAAAAGTTATGGTTTACGAGGATTATCGACTCTTTCCTAAATGATAGAATCGATAATCCTCGTATTAACCACTTTCTTTTTTCTAAAATAAATGCTTTATCGCTAATTACTCTACAGTAATTGACTCTTCTGTTAGTTCTTCTGCTGTAATAGGTTCAGCATGTCTGTATCTTGGCATACCAGTTCCAGCTGGAACTAATTTACCAATAATTACATTCTCTTTTAATCCTAGTAATTCATCACGTTTTCCTTTAATAGCAGCATCTGTCAGAACTCTTGTAGTTTCTTGGAACGATGCAGCCGATAAGAATGAATCAGTTTCAAGAGATGCTTTTGTAATACCAAGCAATACTGGTCTACCTGTTGCTGGAAGCTTACCTTCTCTTAAAGCTTTTGCGTTAGCATCAGTAAATTGGTGAATATCTAATAGTGTACCTGGTAATACATCTGTCTCACCAGCATCCACTACTCTGATTTTACGTAACATTTGGCGAACCATTACTTCTACGTGTTTATCCCCAATTTCTACCCCTTGCATACGATATACTTTTTGTACTTCGCGAAGTAGATACTCTTGTACTGCTGTAACGTTTTTCACTTTAATTAATTCTTTCGGATCAATAGAACCCTCTGTTAATTCTTGTCCTTGTTCTACAACATCATCGATCTTAACTTTCAATCTTGCTGTGTAAGGAGCAGTATATGTTCTAGTTTCTAATTCACCTTGAACAACAATTTCATGTTGACGGTCTCTGCCTTCATTGATACCAACAATTACCCCTGCCATTTCAGTAATAACTGCTTGCCCTTTTGGATTACGAGCTTCAAATATCTCCTGAATACGAGGTAAACCTTGTGTGATATCGTCCCCTGCAACTCCACCTGTATGGAATGTACGCATTGTTAACTGTGTACCTGGTTCCCCGATAGATTGTGCCGCTATAATACCAACAGCTTCTCCTACTTCCACCTCTTGGCCTGTTGCTAGGTTGCGACCATAACATTTTTTACATACACCATGACGTGTATTACATGTAAATGCAGAACGAATCCATACTTCTTCGATATTCGCCTCTACAATTTCTACTGCTAAGTCTTCTGTGATAAGTCCATTTTCAGGAACAATAACTTCATTCGTTTCTGGATGTTTAATTGATTTTCTTGCATATCTACCAATTAAACGCTCATCAAGAGATTCGATAATTTCTGTACCCTCTTTAAGAGCAGCAACTAACAATCCTCTATCTGTGCCGCAATCATCTTCGCGTACAATGACATCTTGTGCTACATCTACTAGACGACGAGTTAAGTAACCAGAGTCTGCTGTTTTTAACGCTGTATCAGCAAGACCTTTACGTGCTCCGTGAGTAGAGATAAAGTACTCTAATACCGTTAATCCTTCACGGAAACTTGAAATAATCGGTAACTCAATAATTCTACCAGCCGGGTTAGCCATCAAACCACGCATACCAGCAAGCTGTGTAAAGTTAGATGCGTTACCACGGGCACCAGAGTCACTCATCATAAAGATAGGATTTCGTTTATCTAAGGATTTCATTAGCTTCGCTTGAATTGTATCTTTCGCTGCGCTCCAGATAGAAATTACGCGATCATAACGCTCTTCCTCTGTGATTAATCCACGTCTAAATTGCTTCATGACATTATCGACTTTACCTTGTGCTTCATCGATAATTTCTTGTTTTTCACCTAATACAACGATGTCGGCCACACCAACAGTAATACCAGCTTTGGTAGAATGCTTAAATCCTAGATCCTTCATTCTATCCAACATCTTAGAAGTTTCCGTAATCTTGAAACGTTTAAATACTTCAGCGATTATATTCCCTAAAATTTTCTTTTTAAACGGTTCTATGATTGGCAACTCTTTAATAGCAGCTGGCACATCTACACCTGGCTCTACAAAGTATCGTTCAGGAGTTTTTTCTTCTAAGTTTGTTTTAGTTGGTTCGTTAATATACGGGAAAGATTTTGGTAAAATTTCATTGAATACTAGCTTACCAACAGTTGTTAATAACAATTGCTTATTTTGCTCTTCCGTGAATGTTTCATTGTTTAAAGAGCTAGCGCGTACTGCTACACGTGTGTGTAAATGTACATAACCATTTTGATATGCCAAAACAGCTTCGTTCGTATCATTGAAGATCATACCTTCTCCAACTGCACCTTCACGTTCTAATGTTAGATAATAGTTTCCTAATACCATATCCTGAGAAGGAGTAACAACTGGTTTACCATCTTTAGGGTTCAAGATGTTTTGAGCTGCAAGCATAAGTAAACGAGCTTCCGCTTGAGCTTCAGAAGATAAAGGAACGTGAACAGCCATTTGGTCTCCGTCAAAGTCAGCGTTGTATGCTGTACATACTAGCGGATGAAGACGAATCGCACGGCCTTCTACTAAAGTTGGTTCAAACGCTTGGATTCCCAATCTATGTAGAGTTGGGGCACGGTTAAGCAATACTGGATGCTCTTTAATTACTTCTTCAAGCACATCCCACACTTCAGGCTGAAGTCTTTCGATTTTTCTCTTTGCAGATTTAATATTATGAGCAATTCCTTTTTCTACTAACTCTTTCATTACAAAAGGCTTAAACAATTCAATTGCCATTTCTCTAGGAAGGCCACATTGATACATCTTTAAGTTAGGACCAACGACAATAACAGAACGTCCAGAATAGTCAACACGTTTTCCTAATAAGTTTTGACGGAAACGTCCTTGCTTCCCTTTTAGCATGTGAGATAGAGATTTAAGCGGTCTGTTACCAGGACCAGTTACCGGACGTCCACGACGACCATTATCGATTAACGCATCAACAGCTTCTTGAAGCATACGTTTTTCGTTTTGAACGATAATGCTTGGTGCTCCTAAATCTAATAATCTTTTTAAACGGTTATTACGGTTAATAACACGACGATATAAATCATTTAAGTCAGATGTTGCAAAACGTCCACCATCCAATTGAACCATTGGACGCAATTCTGGAGGAATTACTGGAAGTACATCAAGAATCATCCAAGAAGGCTCATTACCAGAACCACGGAACGCTTCTAATACTTCTAGTCTTTTAATGGCACGAGTTCTTCTTTGACCTTGCGCAGTTTTCAATTCTTCTTTTAGTGCATCTACATCTTTATTTAAATCAATATCAGATAGTAGCTTTTTGATTGCTTCAGCTCCCATAGAAGCTTGGAATTTCACACCATATTTATCGCGGTATGCTCTATATTCCTTTTCAGATAGAAGTTGTTTTTTCTCTAAAGCAGTATCGCCTGGATCTGTTACTACATAAGAAGCAAAATAAATAACTTCTTCCAATGCACGTGGAGACATATCTAAAACAAGTCCCATACGGCTAGGGATTCCTTTAAAATACCAAATATGTGAAACTGGAGCTGCTAATTCGATGTGACCCATACGCTCACGACGAACTTTTGCACGAGTAACTTCCACTCCACATCGATCACAAACTACGCCTTTATATCTAACACGCTTGTATTTACCACAGTGACATTCCCAGTCTTTTGTAGGACCAAAAATACGCTCACAGAACAAGCCATCTTTTTCCGGTTTTAAAGTACGATAGTTAATTGTTTCTGGCTTTTTGACTTCACCAAATGACCAAGAACGGATTTTGTCTGGTGAAGCTAGACCTATTTTCATATATTCAAAATTATTAACATCCAACAAGGGTCCTACCTCCCTTTCGATCTTCAGGCTTTTGCCTTACTTAGAACTTCTTAAAAACATTTATAATCAAAGACAGGCCGTCACAAAAGGGTCTGACCTCACGTGAATAATCTATTTATAAAAGATATAAAAGGATCTTCTATCTAGATGTCTTCGTAGTGGAGTCTGACCCTTTCGTTTTTAGACAGGCCATGTACATTACTTTATTATTCTTGCATGCCTACCTTTTCTGACTCAGGCTCTTGCGTTTCCGAAACAATAGTTAGAGATTCTGCTTGATGAATATCATCATCATCGTCTGTGTCTCTCATTTCGATTTCTTCTTCTGTGCTAGATAAGATTTTTACATCTAGCCCTAAGCTTTGTAGCTCTTTCATTAACACGCGGAATGATTCTGGCACACCTGGTTCTGGAACGTTCTCTCCTTTAACAATTGCTTCATATGTTTTCACACGACCAACAACATCATCTGATTTAACAGTAAGAATTTCTTGTAAAGTATAAGCTGCTCCATAAGCTTCAAGCGCCCAAACCTCCATCTCTCCAAAACGCTGACCACCAAATTGAGCTTTTCCTCCTAGTGGTTGTTGCGTTACTAAAGAATATGGTCCAGTAGAACGAGCATGTAGTTTATCATCAACCATGTGGGCAAGTTTAATCATATACATAACACCAACGGATACACGGTTATCAAAAGGTTCACCTGAACGTCCGTCATATAGTACTGTTTTCGCATCTTGTGCCATTCCAGCTTCTCTAATTGTTTCCCATACGTCTTCCTCACGAGCACCATCAAATACAGGGGATGCAACATGGATGTTCAGGCTTCTGGCAGCCATTCCAAGATGCAATTCTAATACTTGACCGATGTTCATACGTGATGGAACACCTAGTGGGTTTAACATGATATCAACTGGTGTTCCGTCTGGTAAATATGGCATATCTTCTTCAGGTAAAATACGGGAGATAACCCCTTTGTTACCGTGACGCCCAGCCATCTTATCGCCTTCATGGATTTTACGTTTTTGAACAATATATACACGTACCAATTGGTTAACGCCTGGTGGCAATTCGTCTCCATCTTCTCTATTGAAGACTTTAACATCATGAACTATACCGCCACCGCCATGCGGAACACGTAAGCTTGTATCACGAACTTCACGAGCCTTTTCACCAAAAATAGCATGTAATAAACGTTCTTCAGCTGTTAATTCTGTTACCCCTTTAGGTGTAACTTTACCAACTAGTAAATCTCCATCTTTCACTTCTGCACCGATACGAATAATACCGCGATCATCTAAGTTGCGTAATGCATCTTCCCCGACATTCGGGATATCACGTGTAATTTCTTCCGGCCCTAACTTTGTATCACGAGATTCTGATTCATATTCTTCAATATGAATAGAAGTATATACATCATCTTTTACTAAGCGTTCGCTCATGATAATAGCATCCTCGTAGTTGTATCCGTCCCATGTCATAAAGGCAACTAATACGTTACGACCAAGTGCTAATTCACCAAGCTCCATAGAAGGTCCATCTGCTAGAACTTCCCCTTTTGTTACTTTGTTTCCAACAGCAACAATTGGGCGTTGGTTATAGCATGTACCTTGGTTTGAACGAACAAATTTAAGCATTTTATATTTATCAAGATTTCCTTTAACCTCTTGACCATCTACTTCCGAAATACGTCTAACCCAAACTTCACGTGCTTCTACATGTTCAACAATACCAGGATGCTTACAGATAACCGCTGCACCAGAGTCTTTTCCTGAAACGTACTCCATTCCAGTTCCTACTCTTGGAGCTTCTGGTTGCATTAAAGGTACTGCTTGACGTTGCATGTTCGCACCCATCAAGGCACGGTTAGAGTCATCGTTTTCTAAGAATGGGATACATGCTGTCGCAGCAGATACAACCTGCTTTGGAGAAACGTCCATATAGTCTATACGCTCACGCTTAACAACAACGTTCTCATCACGGAAACGTGCAACTACATCTTCATCTAAGAAAGAACCATCTTCTCCTAAACGAGAGTTTGCTTGGGCAACAACGTAGTTATCTTGTTCATCAGCAGTTAAATAATCAATTCTTGATGATACTTTACCTGTTTCAGGATCAACTCGTCGATATGGTGTTTCAATAAACCCGAATCTATTCACTTTTGCATAAGAAGATAAAGAGTTAATCAAACCAATATTTGGTCCCTCAGGTGTTTCAATCGGACACATACGGCCATAGTGAGAATAGTGAACGTCACGAACTTCCATTCCTGCGCGTTCTCTTGTTAAACCACCAGGTCCTAAGGCAGAAAGACGACGTTTATGGGTCAATTCAGCCAATGGATTTGTTTGGTCCATAAATTGAGAAAGCTGAGAGCTTCCAAAGAATTCTTTAATGGATGCAATAACAGGTCTAATGTTGATTAGTTGTTGCGGCGTAATCGTATTCGTATCTTGAATAGACATTCTTTCGCGAACAACACGCTCCATTCTAGATAAACCAATACGGAATTGGTTTTGTAACAATTCACCTACAGAGCGTAAACGTCTGTTACCTAAATGGTCAATATCATCTGTTAAACCAACACCATGTAATAAGTTAAAGAAATAACTGATGGAAGCAATAATATCTGCAGGAGAGATGTTTTTCACAGCTTCTTCTACATATGCATTACTAATAACATTAATTTCTTTATCTCCCTCATCCAATGGTGAGTAAATTTTTACCGATTGAACAACAACATCATCCTCTAAAACACCACCATAAGGGCTTAGTTTTTTAAATCCGATATTGTTTTCTAGATTTGGAATAATACGATCAAGTGCACGGCGATCTAGAAGTGTTCCTTTTTCAGCAATGATTTCTCCTGTTTCAGGGTCCACTAGTGTTTCTGCCAGGCGTTGACCAAACAATCTATTTTTTATATGAAGCTTTTTATTAATTTTATAGCGTCCTACATTTGCAAGATCATATCTTTTTGGATCAAAGAATCTTGATACCAATAGACTTTTTGCGTTTTCAACAGTAGGCGGTTCACCAGGACGCAGACGCTCATAAATTTCTAGTAGCGCTTTGTCTGTTCCTTCAGTGTTATCCTTTTCTAAAGTATTGCGTAAATATTCGTTGTCACCAATCAGTTCAAGAATCTCCTGATCAGAACCGAATCCTAATGCACGCAACAGAACAGTAACCGGAAGTTTACGTGTACGGTCAATACGTACATATACAACATCCTTTGCATCTGTTTCATACTCTAGCCATGCTCCACGGTTAGGAATAACCGTTGCGGTAAATCCTTTTTTCCCGTTTTTATCGAGTTTCCCATTATAATATACACTTGGAGAACGTACTAACTGAGAAACGATAACACGTTCCGCACCATTAATAACAAAAGTACCAGTTTCAGTCATAAGCGGGAAATCACCCATGAATACATCTTGGTCTTTTACTTCTCCTGTTTCTTTATTCACAAGACGGACCTTCACACGCAAAGGTGCAGAATATGTAACATCTCGCTCTTTCGATTCTTCCACTGAATACTTAGGATCACCTAAGCTGTAATCAATGAAATCAAGTGATAAATTGCCAGTAAAATCTTCAATAGGTGAAATGTCCTGGAACATTTCTCGCAATCCCTCATCTAAAAACCATTGATAGGAAGAGGTTTGGATTTCAATAAGATTTGGTAATTCTAAAACCTCACTAATACGTGCGTAGCTTCTCCGCTGGCGGTGTCGTCCATACTGAACAAGTTGACCTGTCAACTGATTCACCCCTCAAATCAAACGTTATAGTACATCTATTAACATCTTATAAAATAGGCTTAAAAGCCTGTTTTTATAAGACAAAAAGAAAAAGGGTTTTCCAATCAAAAAACCACATTTCCATATTTCTAATATTATTCTGTTAGTTTTTCCTTCTCACACCAATTTTATACAATAAGATGGATAAAATTGTGAGTTTCAGAAAAATATTATATTGGCATTATACAATGCTATCACAACAAAAAGGACTAGTCAATCTTTTTTGCTTGAATTATAAAATACCCTTTTTTCTTTTCTACTATATTTACCTCTTTAAAAAACGCTTCTAACTTTGCAATCGCCGATGGAGCTCCTTGCTTCTTTTGAATCACTACCCAAAGCTCACCATTTGCTGCTAAATGTTCATAGCTTTGTTCAAAAATATCATGGACTACTTTTTTTCCTGCTCTAATCGGAGGATTTGTTAAGATAGACGCAAACTTAGTCCCTTTCACATCAAGAAGTCGATCACTTTCATAAATTTGAACATTTTCAATACTATTTTGTTGCGCATTTTCTTGTGCTAATTCAATCGCTCTTAAATTAACATCTACCATATGAACCATTCTATCTGGATTTGCTTTTGCAATAGAAAGACCTAATGGACCATAACCACAACCCACATCTAAAATATCTCCATCTATTTTTGGAAATGTATAGGTTTCAATTAATAGCCTAGAGCCAAAATCAACTTCTCTTTTGGAGAAAACCCCATTATCTGTTTTAAAACGTATTGTATTACCTTTAAGTGTAAAATTCCAGTAATTTGGATCGCTATTTACATTCTGGGTTCGGGAATAATAATGTTCTGTCATACGAACACCTCCTTAGGAGAATTTATATAAGGAAGACTACTTGAGGATTAATTGCAAAGCAAGCTATTCTTGCAATGAATTAAAAAAAGCGTAGATGACTTTTAAGCTATCACATACAGTTAGCTGACCCCACCAAATCTTCTCACATAATTAACCTAACAAAAGATGGTTTCAAAAAAAGCCATTTCCTACTGGACTGATTGTAACTAGATGCTTCTTAAGCCTCATACACTTTAGGAAAAAAAAGCCCGCTATTATAGCGAGCTTCTTTTTTTAACTAACATTACTTAACTTCAACGTTAGCTCCAACTTCTTCAAGTTTAGCTTTGATTTCTTCAGCTTCTTCTTTAGAAGCTCCTTCTTTAACTGCTTTTGGAGTGTTGTCAACAAGTTCTTTTGCTTCTTTAAGACCAAGACCTGTGATTTCACGTACAACTTTGATAACTTTGATTTTTTGATCTCCAGCAGATGCAAGAACTACATCAAACTCAGTTTTTTCTGCAGCAGCTTCTCCGCCACCTGCAACTACAGCTACAGGAGCTGCAGCAGTTACTCCAAATTCTTCTTCAATTGCTTTTACTAAATCGTTTAATTCTAAAACAGTCATATTTTTAACTGCTTCTAAGATTTGTTCTTTAGACATTATATTTTTCCTCCTTGTATTTTGGGTTTTTTATGATACGTTTCCGTATTAAATATTAAGCGCCTTGTTCTTCTTTTTGATCTGCAACTGCTTTTGTAGCAAGAGCAAGGTTGCGGATTGGTGCTTGAAGAACGCTGAGTAACATAGAAAGTAAACCTTCGCGTGATGGAAGTTCAGCAAGAGCTTTCACTTCTTCAACTGTTGCTAAGTTTCCTTCGATTACTCCTGCTTTAATTTCTAACGCTTCGTGTTTTTTTGCGAAGTCGTTTAAAATTTTTGCTGGTGCAACAACATCCTCTGTACTGAACGCAATAGCGTTAGGACCAGTTAGAGATTCGTTTAAACCTGCTAATTCAACAGATTCTGCAGCACGGCGAGTTAAAGAGTTTTTGAAAACTTTGAACTCTACTCCTGCTTCACGAAGTTGTTTACGAAGTTCAGTTACTTCTGAAACAGTCAAACCACGGTAGTCAACAACGATTGTTGATTTACTCGCTTTGAATTTTTCAGCAATATCAGATACTATTTGTTGCTTTTGTTCGATTACGCTGCTCATCTTTACACCTCCTGTAGAATTTCTACATTTATACCGACAAATAAAATCCTCCATATCATTTAGACATGGAGGTGTATACAATAGTCGTTCTCACAACTGATCAAATAATCTATCGTATTACCTCGGCAGGACATTAAGCTAAAATTTTAGCACCTACTGTCTACGGTACAAATGTTATTTATTTTTTCAACAAGATGAAGTATATGATATCCATCTCATTTTGTCAAATACCAATTTTTATCAAACAGTAGAAGGATCTACTTTTACGCCAGGACCCATTGTTGAAGTAACAGAAACGTTCTTCATGTAAGTTCCTTTTGCAGCTGCTGGTTTTGCTTTTGACATTGTATCAAAGATAGTTTGGAAGTTTTCAACTAGTTTAGCATCATCAAATGATACTTTACCGATTGGAACATGTACGTTACCAGCTTTATCTACACGGTATTCTACTTTACCAGCCTTAATTTCGTTAACTGCTTTCGTTACATCAAATGTAACTGTTCCAGTTTTAGGGTTTGGCATTAAACCTTTAGGTCCTAATACACGACCAAGTTTACCAACTTCACCCATCATGTCTGGTGTTGCAACGATTACGTCGAAATCAAACCAACCTTGTTGGATTTTATTTATATATTCAGCATCGCCTACATAGTCTGCTCCTGCTGCTTCAGCTTCTTTTAATTTTTCACCTTTAGCGAAAACTAAAACGCGTTGAGTTTTACCAGTTCCGTTTGGAAGAACTACTGCTCCACGGATTTGTTGGTCAGCTTTCTTAGGGTCAACGCCTAGACGGAAAGCAACCTCAACAGATGCATCAAATTTTGTAGTGCTAGTTTTTCTTACTAACTCAATTGCTTCTTGAATTGGGTAAGCTTTTGTACGATCAACAAGTTTGATAGCTTCTAAATACTTCTTACCTTTTTTAGCCATAACTTTATTTCCTCCTTGAATTGTGGTTTTAGCGGAATTACCTCCCACGAATAAAGGTTGCGACTAAAGATTTACCGTCGTCACAACCTTAATCAACACTAACCATATATAGGTTTAGTCTTCAATAACAATACCCATGCTGCGGGCAGTACCTTCAACCATGCGCATAGCGGATTCAACGCTAGCTGCATTTAGATCGGGCATTTTTGTTTCAGCAATCTCGCGTACTTTATCACGCTTAACAGTTGCTACTTTATTACGATTTGGTTCACCAGAACCAGACTCGATACCAGCTGCTTTTTTAAGTAAAACTGCAGCAGGTGGAGTTTTTGTAATAAATGTAAATGAACGGTCTTCGAAAACCGTAATCTCAACAGGAATTATTAAACCAGCTTGTTCAGCTGTACGAGCGTTAAACTCCTTACAGAATCCCATGATGTTTACGCCAGCTTGACCCAATGCAGGACCAACTGGTGGTGCCGGATTCGCTTTAGCTGCTGGGATTTGCAATTTAACAACTTTAATTACTTTTTTAGCCACGAGACACACCTCCTTAAAGTCCGTGATGTGGTAATAGGGGTTTCCCCTCCCACTCAACTTTTCGTCTTTATATGAAATAAAGAAATTTGACAATATCCTATCTCTTTATGAGATATACTGACCTATGAAATAGTAACACTTTTTTAATATCATTTCAAGTTTTCTAGTTAAAATTTTTCAATTTGTGTAAAATCGAGTTCCACAGGGGTATCTCTTCCAAACATATTTACTAGTACTTTAACCTTTGCCTTATCCTTATCAATTTCCTCAACAGTCCCAGTAAAGTTAGCAAATGGACCTTCATTCACCTTCACTGTTTCCCCTAATTCGAACTCAATTTCAATTCTTTGTTCCTCGACACCCATTCTCTTCAGAATCACTTGGACTTCTTCCGGCAAAAGCGGAGTTGGTTTCGAGCCCGATCCAGCAGAGCCTACGAACCCAGTTACACCAGGGGTATTACGAACTACATACCAAGAATCATCTGTCATAACAATTTCTACCAACACATAACCTGGGAAAACTTTTCTTTTTACTACTTTTGTTTTACCATTTCTAATATCGGTTTCTTCTTCTTCAGGTACCACAACGCGGAAAATTTTATCTTGCATCGCCATTGTTTCTACCCTTTTTTCTAAATTGGCTTTCACCTTATTTTCATATCCGGAGTACGTATGCACTACATACCAGTTTTTTTCCATAAAAGAGGACTTTTTCGTCCGTCCCTCCCTGTAACTTTATTTTTTCGTGCTGTTTTTTTATAGTATCTGTAAGGAACAATTCATTTATTTTTCAGCAAATGAAAAAACCCGTTACCGGGCTTTTGTAAATGTTTCCTATCGTTTTACCATTATACCATGAGTAGACAACTGTTATTCAAGTATTAAACGAATAAGTTCAGAAATTCCTAAATCAACAACCGCAAAGAAGATAGCAAAAAAGACAACAGTTACAAGAACTGTGAGCGTATAATTAGTTAACTCTTTCTTTCTTGGCCAACTAACCTTTCTTAATTCTCTACCAACTTCGCGAAAATACTTAACAGCACTTTGCATTTTGTTACCTCCATCTTTAAGTGCGGGTAATTTATTCTAAAAAATCGTTATTTTGTTTCTTTATGAACGGTGTGAGCATTACAATTTTGACAAAATTTCTTTATCTCCAAACGGTCTGTTCCATTGTTACTCACAGTAGAATAATTTCTTGACCCACATTTTTCACATGCTAACACAAGCTTTTTTCTCATTTCACATTACACCTACTACGTCCTTTATATCTTCTCAAACTGTATCATGGACACACATAAGATGTCAATATCAGTAAATATTTGCTATTTCAAAAAAACATTGATGCTTAAAGCGAAAATTCTCTTATTTCTAAATATCGCTCTAACTTTCTCTTCACTCGTTGTAGAGCATTATCAATAGACTTTACATGTCTATTTAATTCTTCAGAAATTTCCTGATAAGATTGACCATCAAGATATAGAGACAATACTTTTCTTTCTAAATCACTCAATAATTCAGACATTTTTATCTCGATATGATCATATTCTTCCTGATTAATGATTAATTCTTCTGGATCAAGAACCTTTGCACCAGATATAATATCCATTAATGTTCGATCAGATTCTTCATCATAGATAGGCTTGTCCAAAGAAACATAAGAATTTAAAGGAATATGCTTTTGCCTAGTTGCCGTTTTAATAGCAGTTATAATCTGGCGTGTTATACATAGTTCTGCAAAAGCTTTAAATGAGGAGAGTTTGTCCTCTTTAAAGTCACGAATCGCCTTATAAAGACCAATCATTCCTTCTTGTACAATATCTTCTTTGTCTGCTCCGATTAAGAAATAGGATCTGGCTTTAGCTCGCACAAAGTTACGATACTTTTGAATTAAGTAATCTAAAGCATCACTTTCCCCTTTGTGCACCAATTCCACTAACACTTCATCTTCAAGTTCCATATAATTTCTAATATATTCGTTACTCTTAGTCCAGTTGTCAGTACTCATACAGATCCCCCCGACCGTGCAATCATGGATAAATCCATTATACTCTAGCTTTTTTTTGAGCGTCAACAACTCATTTCTCTCCACGGCGCCATTTTTCGAAAATTTCTTCTATTTCTCTCGAAAGCGGAATCTTAGCAACAGGCTTTTTTTCTTTTATTTTTTTTACTTTTTTCCCTATTTCCTGCTCCATGCCACCCATCTCTATCCACAATTCCCGGGCTGATTTTCGCAGGGCACCTTGTCCAAAAATCGCCCACTGTTCCGTAAAATCTGATGTCGCAACATGTATTTGTGTTTTTCTGTTATTTAGCTCAATAGCAAGCTTTTCAATCCGTTCATCAGCTGTTTCGTTTTCCCGAGTAAAAATGACTTCCACCTTGTAATCTTTATACTTTTTCTCTGTCCCCTTCACATAATAGGCATCAAATACAACTATTACTCGATATCCTGAATATCCCTGATACTCCGCCATTTTACTAACCAAAGCATCCCTTGCTGCTGCAAGATCTTTATGTTTTAGCGCATTTAATTCTGGCCAAGCTCCAATAATGTTATATCCATCGACGATAAGAATATCCATTTTTATCCCTCAAGTGGATGGCGTTTCCGATATACCTCATACATTAAAAGTGCGGCTGCAACAGAAGCATTTAACGAAGTGACAGCTCCAGCCATAGGTAAATGAATAAGGAAATCACATTTATCCTTAATCAGCCTTCCCATGCCTTTTCCTTCACTACCAATCACTAATCCTAATGGCATCGTTCCATCGAATCTCCGATAATCTTCACTTCCTTTTGCATCTGTTCCTGCAATCCATATTCCTCTCGTCTTAAGTTCCTCTATCGTCCTTGCCATATTTGTCACACGTACAACAGGAATATGCTCAATAGCACCTGTGGAAGCTTTGGCTACAGTTGCCGTTAAACCTACTGCCCGTCTCCGAGGAATAATAATGCCGTGCGCACCTACTGCATCAGCCGTTCTCATGATAGATCCTAAATTATGCGGATCCTCAATTTCATCAAGCAACAAGAAAAAGGGTGTTTCTTGCTTCTTTTCTGCTAATGCAAACAAATCATCTATTTCTGCATACTGATAGGCAGCCACTTGCGCTACAACCCCTTGATGATTCGCATCTACCAAGCTATCTAATTTTTTTTTGGGAACGAATTGAACGAGTACATTTTCCTGTTTAGCTAAACCGATTACTGTTTGCATTTGGCCCTTTTGGGATCCTTCGGCAATAAGTATTTTATTTACATCTCTTTCTGATTTTAATGCTTCAATTACTGCATTTTTTCCAACAATAAAGTCACTAGACACTTTTTGCTCCTCCTATTTGCTTTCAATGATAGAAAAAGCCGCTTGGATTATTTCCTCAAGTCGCTCTTCTTTCATCGCTAAATATAAATATCCTAATACCGCTTCAAAACCAGTACTATATCGATATGTCTGTACATCCGTATTTTTAGGGACCGTACCCGATTTTGCATTTCTTCCCCTCTTTAATACTGCTATTTCCTCTTCCGAAAAAAATTCCTTTTCAAGGAGGTGATGCACTACTTTTGCCTGTCCTTTAGCTGATACATATCTGGTAGCTTCCCTATGAAGCTGATTTGGCTTCACTTTTCCGCTATATAACAAATGTCTTCTTACATATATTTCAAGAACAGCATCACCCATATAGGCAAGGGCAAGGCTGTTCAATTGCTTTTCATCTACTTTTTTTTCATAGAGAAGCATCTTTTACCCTCTTTTCCATCGTATACCTTGTGCTGTGTCCTCTAAAATGATATTCATTGCCTTTAATTGATCTCTAATTTGATCAGCAAGGGCAAAATTTCTATCCTTTCTTGCTTGTGTTCTTTTTTCAATCAGTGCTTCTATTTCTTCATCTAATAATTCCTCATCAAGAGATAGGGATAGACCAAGCACTCCAAATAATTCTTCAAATTCATTCATAAAAGCATGAATAACAGCAGGTGATGTTGTCTTTTCAAGTAGGTAATAGTTTGCTTGCTTCGATAATTCAAATAGAACAGATATTCCGTTCGCTGTATTAAAATCATCATCCATACTTTCAACAAATTGTTTTCGAAGATCAGCAATTTTAGCAATCCATTCGTCATTTGTATCAGTAAGATCTGTACTTGCTGTACTGCGATGCTTTAAGTTTTCATAAGAAGTCCGAATTCTTTCTAAACCAGCTCTTGTCTTTTCCAATACCTCTTCACTATAGTTAATTGGATTGCGATAATGAACAGATAGCATAAAGAATCTTAACACTTGTGGATCATGAATTTTAATAATATCGTTTACCGTAATAAAATTTCCAAGCGACTTAGACATCTTCTCATTATCAATATTAATATATCCATTATGCATCCAATAATTAGCAAAAGTCTTTCCAGTTAATGCTTCAGACTGAGCAATTTCATTTTCGTGATGGGGAAATGCCAAATCCTGCCCGCCTGCATGGATATCAATGGTATCACCCAAATATTTGCGGACCATTGCAGAGCATTCGATATGCCACCCCGGACGCCCTTGCCCCCAAGGACTTTCCCAGAAAATCTCTCCATCTTTCGCCTTCTTCCATAGAGCGAAATCTAATGAATCTTGTTTTTTCTCTCCTACTGCAATTCTAGCACCTGAGCGCAGTTCATCAATGGATTGATGAGAGAGCTTACCATATCCATTAAAAGCTCTTGTATGATAATAGACATCACCTTCTGACTCATAGGCAATGCCCTTTTCAATTAATGCAGCAATAAAATCGATAATAATATCCATATTCTCTGTTACACGGGGATGCGAATCAGCTTTTTTGCAGCCCAATGCGGAAACATCCTCAAAGTATGCATGGATAAAGCGGTCAGCAATAACCGGTACTGTTTCTCCAAGTTCATTTGCTGCTTTAATCAATTTATCATCCACATCAGTGAAGTTGGATACGTATTGTACATCATAACCACGGAATTCTAGATAGCGACGAACTGTGTCAAAAACAATAGCAGGACGAGCATTACCAATATGGATATAATTATAGACTGTTGGTCCACACACATACATTTTTACCTTTCCCTCTTCAAGTGGAACAAAGTCCTCCTTTACTCTTGATAAAGTGTTATATATTTGAATAGACATTACTTATAACTCCTTTCATCCTGTAATTCTTTTAGTTGTTCTTTTAATTGAGTAATTTCCATTTCCATTTCTTTTAGTCGATCAGCAACTGGATCTGGTAAATCACAATGATTTAAGTCTTTCTTTATTTTAATACCATCTTGTACCTTTACTCTCCCCGGAATACCTACAACCGTTGAATTTGCTGGTACGTCTCTAAGCACAACGGAACCAGCACCGATTTTCGCATTTTCCCCAATAACAATTGATCCTAATACTTTGGCTCCGGAGGCAATCAGCGCATTATCCTTAACAGTCGGATGTCTTTTTCCTTTTTCTTTCCCTGTTCCCCCAAGCGTTACTCCCTGAAAAATGGTGACATTATCCCCAATTTCACACGTCTCCCCTATGACAACGCCCATTCCGTGATCAATAAATAGTCGATTTCCGATCTTTGCTCCTGGGTGTATTTCAATACCTGTCAAAAAGCGGCAAAATTGTGAGATGACCCTAGCTAGGAAGAACCTTTTATGTCTATATAAAAAATGAGCAATTCGATGAAACCATATGGCATGCAACCCTGAGTAGGTTAAGATAACCTCTATTGAGCTTCTTGCAGCAGGATCTTGTTCAAACACAACTGCAACATCCTCTTTTATGCGCCGAAACATACTAATCTCCCCCCATTTGCAACTATATTCTGCTTTCTAACAGTCATACTCCTTAAAAATGGATCGTTGTTCTTTCGCTTCATTTCCTAAAATAATTATTTTTATGCAAAAGATACATCAGTTTAATACCATTATTGTTAATATAAAATTAGAACTTAGAAATTCTCCCGACTCTCCATACAGACAATACTCTAAAAACAAATCTATCACCACAAGGTAAACGTACTCCCTCCAAATAGCAAGTTCGCTCTTACCTTTAATGAATAAAGAAACCTTCATTAGTCGAGGGCCCTCTCCCGATGGTTTGTTGAACCAATGGACCTTTACGGAAAGTTAACCTCCCACTTATCTTCTTATTTTCCATAAGCTTTTAGGAGAATTACTGTCCATTAAGAATGGGATAAATCCATAAAAAAAGCGTCTCTGTCTAAAAAAGACAGAGACGCTTTTTGAGGCGCGGTTCCACTCTGTTTAGACTATCGCTCGTAAACGATAATCTCCACTCAATCCCTGTTAACGGATAGGTTCCGCCTCTATCTACTAAAACATTTTTTCGATATAGGACTCTGAGGCGCACTTCAAAAAAGAGGTTACTTGAATCACTTTCAGCCGGGTGATGATTCTCTCTAATAAGCTTCTCCTTTTTTACTTTTCCTCATCTACGATTTTTCTATATAGCTTTCCTATTACTATATTACATTTCCCTAGAAATGTTAACTAATTAATGCTGTTAATCTTGCATCAATTTTTTCTCTTCCTAGAAGCTCAATGGCTTTTGGTAAATCTGGTCCATGCGTTTGTCCTGTTGTAGCAACTCGAATTGGCATAAATAAGTTTTTACCCTTTTGACCGGTAGCCTTTTGAACTGCTTTAATGGAAGCCTTTATCTGATCAGCACTCCATTCCGACATTTCAGCTAATGCTTCTTTAAAGGCTTGTACTACTGCAGGAACTTGTTCCCCAGCTAAAACTTCTTTTGCTTCTTCATCATAATGAATTTCGTCACTGAAGAACAAAGTAGATAAGTCTACAATATCTGCTCCACAGCTCATTTGTTCTTGGTATAAAGCAACCAAATTATTTACCCATGCCTCTTCTTCAGCAGAACGATTTTCATTCACTAAGCCAGCTTTTTCTAAATGTGGAACAGCTAGACGCACAACAGTTTCTATATTTGCCTTTTTAATATATTGATTATTCATCCATGCCAATTTATTTTGATCAAATAGCGCAGGAGATTTAGACAATCTCGCTGGATCAAAAATACGAATAAATTCTTCAATAGAGAATAATTCCTCTTCGCCTTCTGGAGACCAGCCTAATAAAGCAATAAAATTGAATAACGCTTCAGGTAAATAGCCTAGTTCTTCATATTGCTCAATATATTGAATAATTGATTCATCACGCTTACTCAATTTCTTTCTGCTTTCATTGACAATTAATGTCATATGCCCAAATATCGGTCTTTCCCAACCAAATGCATCATAGAGCATCAATTGTTTTGGTGTATTGGTAATATGATCATCTCCACGTAAAACATGGGTGATATCCATTAAATGATCATCAATAGACACAGCAAAGTTATATGTTGGAGTCCCGTCCTTTTTAACAATGACATAATCGCCAATTGTTTCTGATTCAAAAGAAACTTCCCCTTTAACCATATCATTAAATTCATAAACAACATTTTCAGGAACACGAATTCGAATACTAGGCTGTCTTCCCTCAGCTTCTAATTTCCCCTGTTGTTCTTTTGTTAAATGGCGACATTTGCCTGAATACTTAGGTGTTTCTCCTTTGCTTACTTGTTCTTCTCTTTCTGCTTCAATTTCCTCTTCCGTACAATAACATTTATAAGCAAGTCCTTTTTCCAATAATTCTGTGTAGTACTTTTTGTAAATATCATTTCTTTCAGACTGACGATACGGACCATATTCACCACCAACATCCGTACTTTCATCCCAGTCCATTCCAAGCCATTTTAAATATTTCAGCTGGCTTTCTTCTCCACCTTGAATATTTCTTTTTTTATCAGTATCTTCAATGCGGATAATAAACTTTCCGCCTTTACTACGTGCAAATAAATAATTAAATAATGCTGTACGCGCATTCCCAATATGCAGATGTCCCGTTGGACTTGGAGCATAACGAACACGAATTTCGTTAGACATGCTTGTGCCTCCTTGATTACTTACGCTTTTTCTAATCTATTCTATCACTTTGCTTTTTCCTTTAAAAGGTTTCGTCCTTAATTACCTATCATTTATCCATTTCTTTTTTGGAGTAATACAACCGCTTGTGATGCAATTCCTTCTCCTCTTCCAGTAAACCCTAATTTCTCTGTAGTAGTCGCTTTTACATTTACATTTTCCTGTTCTGTTTCGAGCAACTCCGCAATCCTTGCTTGCATTGCCTGAATATGGGGTGCCATTTTAGGTTGCTGTGCCATAATCGTACAATCAGCATTTACTAATTTATAGCCTTTTTCCTTCACTATTTGCCATACATGCTGCAATAGTTTTGCTGAATCAGCATCTTTAAATGCATCATCCGTATCTGGAAAATGCTTTCCAATATCTCCTTCTCCAATAGCTCCTAAACAGGCATCCGCAATCGTATGTAGTAAAACATCTGCATCAGAGTGTCCGAGCAGTCCCTTTTCATGCGGTATTTCTATCCCACCGATAATAAGCGGCCTGCCGACTACTAATTGATGAACATCAAAACCTTGTCCAATCCGAAACATCTTAAAAATCCTCCAGTCTTTTTCCCTTATTAAAAAATATTACTCTCTCGCTAGTTCTTTATTTTTCGCTTCGCTACTATTGCTTCAGCAAAGTATAAATCTTCCGGTGTCGTCAATTTAATATTGTCATAGTTTCCTTCAACAATGTGAACAGCTTGTCCAAATCTCTCCACCAAACTAGCATCGTCTGTACCTATATATGTATCTACAACCGCCTTTTCATGTGCCTCTTTTAAAATGGAAATGCGAAAAGCTTGTGGGGTCTGAATAGCCCACAAGCTTGAACGCTCAACTGTTTCCACTACCAAATCACCATCAACCCTTTTGACAGTATCTTTAATTGGTACTGCTAAAACAGCTGCGCCACTTTCCTCTGCAACCTTTGTCAATCTAGCTATTTGATCTGTTTGAATAAAAGGTCTAGCCGCATCATGAACAAGAACGATCGTATCATCCGATATTTCCTTTACTGCATGGTAGACACTGTGTTGTCTTTCACTACCACCCTCAATTAGTGCAGCAACTTTCATAATTGCATATTTCTTTACTAGTTCACTCATTTGTTTTTTATCGTCTGAACTAACTACCAACCAAATTCCATTACAGTTTGGATCATTTTCGAAAACAAGTAAGGTATGAATAAATACTGGTAAATGGTCTAACTCAAGAAACAGTTTGTTCTTTCCTAATCCCATTCGTTTCCCTTGTCCAGCTGCCGGAATAATGACTTCATAAGCCATGTTACTAACCCCTATTCTTACAATGCTTTTTCTAATAACTTTGGTTTAGCAAAAATCATTCGACCCGCAGACGTCTGCAAGACACTTGTTACAAGAACATCTATATGTTTTCCAATATAATTGCGTCCTTCTTCCACAACAATCATTGTTCCATCATCTAGATATGCAACACCTTGATTATGTTCTTTCCCGTCTTTGATAATTTGGATTTTCATCTCTTCTCCAGGAAGAACAACCGGTTTTACGGCATTTGCCAAGTCGTTAATATTAAGAACAGCAACCTTCTGCAGTTCACAAACTTTATTTAGGTTAAAATCATTCGTTACAACAACACCATTAGTCAATTTAGCTAATTTAACTAGTTTACTATCTACTTCTGTGATATCTTCAAAATCACCTTCGTAAATTTCCACTTTAATCGCTAACTCTTTTTGTATCCGATTAAGAATATCTAACCCTCTTCTTCCTCGATTACGTTTAAGCGCATCTGATGAATCTGCTATATGCTGAAGCTCTCCAAGAACAAATTGCGGAATAACAATGGTGCCCTCTAGGAACCCTGTTTGGCAAATATCCGCAATTCTCCCATCAATAATAACACTAGTATCCAATATTTTTAAATTACTTTTTTCAACTTTTAAGGGTTCTTCTTCCACTACTTTTTTCTTTCTTGCTGTGAAGAGCGTTAACAGTTCATCTCTCTTCTTAAAGCCAACTTGAAAACCTAAATATCCAAAAAGTAATGACAAAAGAATTGGCGCGACATTATTAAGCACAGGAACAGATGTTAACGCATACCCTACTAAAAAGGCCAAAGTTAACCCAAATCCTATTCCAACACTACCAAAAATAATATCTGTTATTGGAGCCTTTACAATCGATTCTTCCAAGAACTTGATAAAGTTAACAATATAATCAATCGCCCAAAAAGTAATAAGATAAAAAATAATGGCACCAAGTATTGCTGACACATATGCGTTATTAATAAGATTATGATCAATAGACATTATGGAGAATAAATCAGGAATGAATAAAAATCCTATTGTTCCTCCAATAATTAAAAAACAAATTTGAACAATGCGTTTTAACAATACTTCCACCTCCTCTTTCACATTATAAACAAATTCCCAGATTTGAAACCTAATATTACAGGAATTTTTTATTTGTAATGAAAAAGTTATTTTTATAGATATGATGACTATGCCAAATACTAGTGTTAATTTTGATGCAATCCTTATACATTGCGCGGGAAATAATAATATACTGTAAATACTTCCTTCGTATCTATCTATAAAAATTATTGATAAAGGAAGATACATAGAAAAACATATAATTCCCAACTGTAAATTGAAAAGATAACACAGACAGAGAGATAAATATCTATTTTATTTGATAAAACTAGATTAGCATTAAAAATAAATCGCTGTCAAATAATTAAATACTCCATTTTAACACAACTAAAAATTCACATCAATGTATTTTTTCTTAATTAGTCCCCAAAAGCGGCTGTTAATGCCTCTGCCACTGAACTAACTCCCACAACCTTTATTCCCTCTGGTGCCTTTAGACCGCTTAAATTATTGCTTGGAATAATAACACGTTCAAACCCAAGTTTTGCAGCCTCCTGTACTCTTTGCTCAATACGAGAAACTCTTCTAACTTCCCCAGTTAATCCAACTTCTCCTATAATGCAATCCGTAGCTTTAGTTGGTTTATCTCTAAAGCTTGACGCAATACTTACTGCGATTGCTAAATCAATAGCAGGCTCATCCAGTTTTACCCCACCAGCTACCTTTAAATAAGCATCCTGATTCTGTAATAACATTCCTACTCTTTTTTCTAACACTGCCATTAAAAGCGGGACTCTATTATGATCAATCCCAGTCGCCATCCTCCTTGGATTACCAAAGCTCGTCGGTGAAATCAATGCTTGGATTTCAACAAGAACAGGTCTCGTCCCTTCCATTGATGCTACAACTGTTGAACCCGCGGCACCTTGTGAACGCTCTTCTAGGAAAATTTCAGATGGATTCTCTACTTCTTCAAGACCAAATTCTTTCATTTCAAAAATGCCCATCTCATTGGTAGACCCAAATCGATTCTTTACTGCCCGCAAAATGCGATATGTATGATGTCTTTCTCCCTCGAAATATAAAACAGTGTCCACCATATGTTCTAACAATCTTGGACCTGCTATAGATCCTTCTTTTGTAACATGTCCTACAATAAAAATTGCTATTCCTTTTGTTTTTCCAATTCGCATCAATTCCGCTGTACATTCTCTAACTTGAGAAACACTTCCAGGTGCAGAAGTAACTTCGGGATGATAGATTGTTTGAATCGAATCAATAACAACAAACTCTACATTCGTATTTTCAATCGTTCTACTTATTTCTTCTAGATTGGTTTCCGAATAAACAAGCAAATGGTCTGAAACTACACCTAACCGATCTGCTCTTAATTTTGTTTGCTTCTGAGATTCCTCCCCAGATACGTATAAAACGGAATGCTTCTTCTGTGCCAATTGAGAAGAAACTTGTAATAAAAGCGTAGACTTCCCTATCCCTGGATCGCCCCCTATTAATACGAGTGAACCTCGAACTATTCCTCCTCCAAGCACACGATTTAATTCGATTAAATCTGTATAAATTCTAGGTTCATTAACAGTTTCAATGCTTGTTATAGGAATCGGTTTTGCAGCAATCGTACTGGTAGCTGTGTGGGCAAACGCTCCTTTTCTTTGAACAGCGCTTTTCTCTACTTCTTCCACCATGGTATTCCAGTTGCCACATCCTGGACATTTCCCCATCCATTTTGCAGATTCATATCCGCAATCCTGACAAAGAAATTTTGTTTTCCTTTTGGCCATATTCAGCACCCTTTTCCTTGTATACTCATTTCTTCTTATAACTTAATGATATGTATTCCCGGTATGTTGCTATACGAAAATACTTAGATGGTAATCTTACACCTATATTTTATTAAATAAAGAAAGGACACACGCAGGAAGCTGTAATACGTGTGTCACTTATATTCATTTACTCGTTTATTATTTTTGTAAATTTACTGCTGGCTCTGCTCCATTGACCTTTACTGTGAACTCACCATTCTCTACATCTAACTCAATCTGTTGACCAGTTAATACGGTTCCTTTTAGAAGCTCTTCCGATAATCGGTCCTCTACATGTCTTTGTATCGCACGACGAAGTGGTCTTGCTCCATACTCTGGATCATAGCCTTCTTCCGCTATTTTTTCTTTTGCCGCTTCTGTAATA
Source organism: Bacillus sp. T2.9-1 (assembly GCF_950097965.1). Classification (NCBI taxonomy): domain Bacteria; kingdom Bacillati; phylum Bacillota; class Bacilli; order Caryophanales; family Bacillaceae; genus Bacillus; species Bacillus sp. T2.9-1. Next base: position 5,301 of record NZ_CATNHG010000068.1, on the reverse strand, counting down.
GATAGTTGAATGTCCTGTTCTACTAGGCGTTTAACTAATTGATCTGCCATTAAAGTAACGATTTCTTTTAAATGCTTTTTCTCTAATGCATGGAAAACAATTGTCTCATCGATACGATTTAAAAACTCTGGACGGAATGCTCTTTTCAGCTCTTCCATTACTTTACCCTTCATATCTTTATAATCTTGGTCTCCATCCTGAACATTGAAACCAACATATTTATTTTGTTTCAACGCAGAAGCACCAACATTAGATGTCATTATTAAGACAGTATTACGGAAATCAACCGTTCTTCCTTTTGAGTCTGTAAGTCGACCATCTTCTAGAACTTGAAGTAAGATATTGAATACATCTGGATGTGCCTTCTCAATTTCATCTAAAAGCACGACAGAGTATGGTTTTCTTCTTACTTTCTCCGTTAATTGTCCGCCTTCTTCATATCCGACATACCCTGGAGGAGATCCTACTAGCCTTGAAGTAGAGTGCTTCTCCATGTATTCAGACATATCGATACGAATCATCGCATCTTCATCCCCAAACATAGACTCCGCAAGGGCACGAGCAAGCTCCGTCTTACCCACCCCAGTAGGACCAAGGAAAATAAAGGAACCAATTGGTCTCTTTGGATCTTTTAATCCAGCTCTAGCACGTCTTACTGCTTTAGAAATCGCAATTACTGCTTCTTCTTGACCAATTACTCGATTGTGAAGAATATTTTCCATGTTTAATAACTTATCTGTTTCTGTTTGTGCAAGCTTAGATACAGGGATTCCAGTCCAGCTAGAAACAACACTCGCAATATCTTCCACTGTCACTTCTGTATTCTCTTGTCCTTGCTTTTCTTTCCAATTCTTCTTCGTCTCTTCTAACTGTTCTCTCAATCTTTGTTCCGTATCACGTAAAGATGCCGCCTTCTCGAATTCTTGACTTTGAACAGAAGCATCCTTTTCTTTGCGTACTTCCTCTAACTTTACTTCCAACTCTTTTAAGTTAGGAGGAGTTGTATAAGATCTTAAACGGACCTTAGAACCAGCCTCATCAATCAAGTCAATTGCTTTATCTGGTAAGAAGCGATCAGAAATATAGCGATCAGATAATTTTACAGCTGCATCAATTGCTTCATCTGTAATTGAAACACGATGATGTGCCTCATAGCGATCTCTTAAACCTTTTAAAATTTGAATAGATTCTTCACTTGTAGGTTCATCTACTGTAATAGGCTGGAATCTTCTTTCTAATGCCGCATCTTTTTCAATATATTTACGATATTCATCTAATGTAGTAGCACCAATACATTGAAGCTCCCCACGCGCTAGAGATGGTTTCAAAATATTGGAAGCATCAATTGCACCTTCTGCTCCACCAGCACCAATTAACGTATGCAATTCATCGATGAATAGAATAATATTACCAGCTTGGCGAATTTCATCCATTACCTTCTTTAAACGGTCTTCAAATTCACCACGGTATTTCGTACCAGCCACAACTGTCCCCATATCTAATGTCATAACACGTTTATCCCTTAATATTTCCGGAACTTCATTTTGAACAATTTGTTGTGCAAGGCCTTCAGCAATAGCTGTTTTACCAACACCAGGTTCCCCAATTAATACAGGGTTATTTTTTGTTCGTCTGCTTAACACTTCAATAACACGTTGGATTTCCTTGCTTCTACCAATAACCGGATCTAGGCTTCCTTCTCTTGCAATAGCTGTTAAATCACGAGCTAAACTATCTAGAGTTGGGGTATTAGCACTAGCTGCCGATCCACCTGGATGGTTGCCAGACTCACTACTTCCAAGTAATTGAAGTACTTGTTGGCGAGCTTTATTTAGGCTTACACCTAAATTATTTAATACTCTAGCAGCAACCCCTTCTCCTTCTCTTATTAACCCTAAAAGGATATGTTCTGTACCTACATATGAATGACCTAATTTCCTTGCTTCATCCATCGACAGTTCTATTACTTTTTTAGCTCTTGGTGTATAATGAATAGTTTGTGCTGCATCTTGCCCACGGCCGATCAAGTTTTCTACTTCCTCTTGAATTTTTTCTGCACCTAATCCAAGCGCCTGTAAAGCCTTTGCTGCGATTCCTTCCCCTTCACGAACTAACCCAAGTAAAATATGCTCTGTACCAATATTATTATGACCTAAGCGAATTGCTTCTTCCTGGGAAAGTGCCAATACCTTCTGCGCTCTTTCTGTAAATCGGCCAAACATCATACTTTCATCCTCCTTAGAATCTTTATTCTGTTTCCAATTTTAATCTTTCTCTTATTAAGGATGCACGACGAATATCGCGATCAGTTGGATTCATTTGTTCTCCAGCGTAAAGTTGTAAAAACCCTGGCTGGGTAAGAATCATTAATTCATTAAGGATACTTTTTGATATATTTTTGATATATCCCATATCAATACCTAATCGAACATCGGAAAGGCATTTAGCTGCTTCCTTTGTTTCCATAATACGACTATTGCATAATATTCCATAGGAGCGGAAAACTCTATCTTCTAATTGTATGTTGGAGGTTTGTGCTAATGCATTTCTTGCTCCTTTTTCTTGCTCAATCAACTGCATAACGACACTTTTTAGTTCCTCCATGATGTCTTTTTCAGATCTTCCTAATGTTATTTGATTGGATATCTGAAAAATATTTCCAAGTGCCTCACTACCTTCTCCATAAATACCTCTAACCACTAAGCCAAGCTGTTGAATAGCCGGAATAATTCGACTCATTTGTTGCGTTAACACCATTCCTGGCAAATGCATCATTACAGAAGCTCTTAAACCTGTTCCTATATTAGTCGGACAGCTTGTTAAATATCCCATTTCTGTATGATAAGCATAATTTATCTTTTTTTCTATTAAATCATCCATTGAATCAGCTTCTTTAAATGCTTCATCTATTTGGAGACCAGGCTTTATACACTGAATTCGAATATGATCTTCTTCGTTAATCATTATGCTTAACTCTTCATCTTCTGATAATATTACAGCTCCATTAGGAGATTGGTCAGCAAGCTGAGGACTAATGAGATGCTTTTCTACTAGAACTCTTTTCTCTAATGTGTTTAACTCACTCATTGCAAGCAATTCTAGTTCTTGATTGAATTGCTTTAATAGAGAATCCTCCACCTGCTGAATCACATTATCAGCTTCTTCTTTTGAAAATAAAAGAGGAAAATTCACGTTCTGTATATTCCTAGCTAATCGAATCCGAGAGGTAAGCACAATTTCAGAGTCAGGTCCCTCGGAACTCATCCATGAAGTCCGTGCTTTACTTATAAATTTTTCTAAAGACACGTTACTCCCCTCCCTCATTAAAAGAAGTTAACTGTTGTTCTTTATGCTTTATTTCATCTCGAATAACTGCTGCTTTTTCAAACTCTTCCCTATTAATTAGATCTTTGAGCTCTATTCGCAACTGGTCAATTTCCTTTTTAATGAGGTAATGACCACCTATTCGTTCTGGAATTTTCCCTTTATGCTCTACATTACCACCATGCAATCGTTTAATGAATGGCAGCAATTGTTCTTTAAATGTATCATAACAGTGAGGACAGCCTAATTTACCAACTTTCCTGAATTGAGAAAATGTCATCTGACACTCTTTGCACTGTAAAGGCTGTTGTCGCTTATAAGTATCCTCAGTGATGTGTTGAAAACTTGGCTCTATATTTAGTAACCCCGCTAATAAACTGTTTAAAGATAAACCAGTTGTTCCGTTTATCATAAACATATCACCATTTTCTTGTGCACAATGCTCGCAGAGATGAAACTCTGTCTTATTCCCATTAATATTTTTTGAAAAATGTAAAGTAGCTGGTCTTTGATTACATTCAGAACACATCATGTTTCTCACCTCAATTTAAAAACTGGGATGTTATTTATATTTTAATGATGTTAACATCGCCTTTAATAATCTTGCTCTTAATTCATCTCGATAAGGTAATTCTAAATATAATACAGAGCGATCGATTACACTTAACATAATCTTTGCTTCTCGCTTATTAATAACATCTTCTTCTACTAGTCGAAGAATTAAATCTTCCGCACTGTTTTGAGGTATCCGACTTTGAATAAGGGATAGTAATTGATCAATTAAATGGGCATGATCATGTGTTTGAACCTTCATAATTCGAATGAAACCACCGCCACCACGTTTACTTTCAACTACATACCCCTTTTCAATAGTGAAACGAGTATTAATAACATAATTAATTTGTGATGGGACACACTCAAATTTATCGGCAATTTCACTTCGCTTTATTTCCACTAATGATTTTTCGCTCATTTCTAATACTTCTTTTAAGTAAAGCTCAATTATATCCGAAATATTTCTCACCAAGCCTCCCCCTTCTGACTTTGACTATATTTGACTATAATTATACACGATAAAAATAATATTTAGCAAGGAAGACGTTTTATTAATTTTCCCATTTTTTAGTGATTCCAAACCTACTATCATCATTCTTTCATGCCAGAAAGGAGAGTATGTATAAAGATTATATTAACTATAGTCTGATTTATCACAATTTTCAAGTTTAAATAATTTGCCGAGGCTTATCTTATTGAATAAAAAAATAATATATATTTATATTTATCAAGCGAAAGAAACTTAAAAGATTAAAACATTTGGGGTAAATATAAAAAGGGATAATTAAAATAAAAAAAGCCCTAAAAGCATAATGCTTTTAGAACTTTTTGACAGCCTGGCGACGTCCTACTCTCACAGGGGGAGAACCCCCAACTACCATCGGCGCTGAGAAGCTTAACTTCCGTGTTCGGTATGGGAACGGGTGTGACCTTCTCGCTATCGCCACCAGACTATTGATTTTTGAGAGTTATTCCCTCAAAACTAGATTATGAAGTAAAAGAAAAGAAACAAGTAATCTCACTTAGCTTACGCTAAGTTTCTTGTCCAGCTCCAACGCCTATCGCCTAGCAAACTTCCGATCATCTCTTTTGCGTAAGTCAACATCGATTCACTTACGTTCATCGTGTTTCCTTTATCGAAAGAACAAGCTCTTCCAGTTTGTACGCCGATAAACAGGCGTTTCCGCTTTTCGTTTTAGTTAAGTCCTCGATCTATTAGTATCAGTCAGCTCCACATGTCGCCACGCTTCCACCTCTGACCTATCAACCTGATCATCTTTCAGGGATCTTACTAGCTTACGCTATGGGAAATCTCATCTTGAGGGGGGCTTCATGCTTAGATGCTTTCAGCACTTATCCCTTCCGCACATAGCTACCCAGCGATGCCTTTGGCAAGACAACTGGTACACCAGCGGTGCGTCC